>NZ_DJUS01000016.1:0-38333 GCF_002438365.1 Pseudomonas sp. UBA6276 | reverse complement strand
CCCGCCCCGCTCCCACAAGGCCACTGCAGTACTTCAGGTATACCGCGCTGAATTCTTCGCGGGCAGAGACCCGCTCCCACAAGGTTGCTGCGGTATTTGAGGTACACCGCGGTGGATTCTTCGCGGGCAGAGTGGCTCGCCGCCTGCCCCGTTCCCACAGGATCAGGCGCTCATGACAGCCTTGATGTCATGAGCCAGCTCGCGCACGCGGGCTTCTTCGGTGTCCCATGAGCACATGAAACGGGCGCCGCCGCTGCCGATAAACGTGTAGAAGCGCCAGCCCTTGGCGCGCAGGGCTTCCAAGGCCGGTTCCGGCATCTGCAGGAACACGCCGTTGGCCTCCACCGGAAACATCAACTCCACCCCCGGTATACCCTCGACCAGCGCCTTGAGCAGCTGGGCACAATGGTTAGCGTGCCCCGCATGCTTGAGCCAGGCATCGTTCTCCAGCAAGCCCACCCAGGGCGCCGACAGGAAGCGCATCTTCGAGGCCAGTTGGCCCGCCTGCTTGCAGCGATAATCGAAATCTTCGGCCAGATCATGATTGAAGAACAGGATCGCCTCGCCCACCGCCATGCCATTCTTGGTGCCACCGAAGCACAGTACATCCACGCCCGCCTTCCACGTCAGTTCGGCTGGCGAGCAGCCCAGAAACGCGCAGGCGTTGGCAAAGCGCGCGCCGTCCATGTGCAGGTTCAGGCCGAGCTCCTTGCAGGTGGCGCTGATGTCCCTGAGTTCTTCGGGACGGTACACGCTGCCCACTTCGGTGGCCTGGGTCAGGGTGACCACACGCGGCTTGGGGTAGTGAATGTCCTGGCGCTTGAGTGCCACTTCGCGAATGGCCTGCGGGGTCAGCTTGCCCATTTCCGTGCGCGCGGTGAGCAATTTGGAGCCGTTGGAAAAGAACTCGGGAGCACCGCATTCGTCGGTCTCGACGTGAGCGGTTTCCGAACAGATGACGCTGTGGTAGCTCTGGCACAACGACGACAGGGCCAGGGAGTTGGCTGCAGTGCCGTTGAAGGCGAAGAAGACTTCACAGTCGGTTTCGAACAGGCGGCGGAATTCATCGGCGGCGCGTGCGGTCCACTGGTCGTCGCCATAGGCGCGCTGATGGCCCTGATTGGCCTGTTCCATGGCCGCCCAGGCCTCGGAGCAGATGCCCGAATAGTTGTCGCTGGCGAACTGTTGGGTTTGGTCGTTCATGGGCGGTCCTTGGTGTTAGGTATGGGAAGCACTGTAAACCAACTGTGAGAGATGTGTCGTCTCAGCGGGCCTCTTCACCTGTGGGAGCGGGCTCTGCCCGCGAAGAGGCCGGCATGAGCAACCCACAAACTTGAGGCTATCCACAGATGACCCGCAACCGCTCCCGGACCTGCTCAAATCTTCGCGGCCACGTAGGCATCACACCTGTGGGAGCGGGCTCTGCCCGCGAAGAGGCCGGCATGAGCAACCCACAACCTTGAGGCTATCCACAGATGACCCGCAACCGCTCACTGGACCTGCTCAAATGGTTGGCCATGCTGTGCATGGTGCTCGACCATCTGCGCTATGTCGGCTGGTCGCTGGACTTCCTCTATGTACCGGGTCGCCTGGCGTTCCCCTGGTTCTGCCTGGCCATCGCCGCCAACCTGATGCGCCGCCCGGACGCCCCCCTGAGTGGCCGCTACCTGGCGTGGTTGCTGATCTTCGCTGCGCTTTCGGAAATCCCTTACCGCCTGTTCGTCTATCCCGCCGACACCCTCAACGTCCTGCCGACCCTGGCCCTGGGTCTGGTGGCCGCCAAGGCCTGGCAGCAACGGCGACAACCGGCCATGGCCGCGCTCGGCTGTGCGGTACTCGTCGCTGCCATTGTCTTCGACCACCACTTGATGTTCGGCCTGGCCGGCGTGCTGCTGCCGCTGGGCTTCGTGCTCGCCTGGCAGCGTCCGCAGTACTGGGCACTGCCATTGGGCGTGCTGTGCCTGGCCGCCAACGCCTGGAGCAACCTGTTCGAATCGGCACGCCACCTCTACTGGCCGGCCATCGGCGGCATCGTCGCCTGCCTGTTGGCACCGGGGCTGGGTCTGCTTGTGCTGCGTACCGATGTGCGCCATGCCGTTGTCCCCATGCGCCGCTGGGCCTACGCCATCTACCCCCTGCATTTCCTTGCCCTGCTGGGCCTTCGCCTGCTGTTGCGCGCGCTCTGACGCTGGCCTGATCGCGCCATGTCGTAAACGAACCTCTGCAAGGCGCGCGCAGGCATTTGGTCGGATCGCGCCGGCCCTACCATCGCTCTCAAAGGGGGCAGCCGCCGACGGTCGCCTTCGTCCAACAAGCCAGGCGCCGCGCCGCCGCTGGGGAGACTGCGATGTTCAGCAAAGAAGATCAGATCAAGGGCTATGACGACGTCCTGCTGGCGGCCATGAACGCCGAGGATCAGCGTCAGGAAGACCACATCGAACTGATCGCCTCGGAAAACTACACCAGCAAGCGCGTGATGGAGGCCCAGGGCAGCGGCCTCACCAACAAGTACGCCGAAGGCTACCCGGGCAAGCGCTACTACGGTGGCTGCGAGCATGTGGACAAGGTCGAGCAACTGGCCATCGACCGCGCCAAGCAGCTGTTCGGCGCCGACTATGCCAACGTTCAGCCTCACTCCGGTTCCCAGGCCAACGCCGCCGTCTACCTGGCGCTGCTGCAGGCTGGCGACACCGTACTGGGCATGAGCCTGGCCCACGGCGGTCACCTGACCCACGGCGCCAAGGTCAGCTTTTCCGGCAAACTCTACAACGCCGTTCAGTACGGCATCGACACCGACACCGGTCTGATCGACTACGACGAAGTCGAGCGCCTGGCCGTCGAGCACCAGCCGAAGATGATCATCGCCGGCTTCTCGGCCTACTCCAAGACCTTGGATTTCGCCCGGTTCCGCGAGATCGCCGACAAGGTAGGCGCCTACCTGTTCGTCGACATGGCCCACGTGGCCGGGCTGGTTGCCGCCGGCCTGTACCCCAACCCGATTCCGTTCGCCGACGTGGTCACCACCACCACCCACAAGACCCTGCGTGGCCCACGTGGCGGCCTGATCCTGGCCCGTGCCAACGAAGCTCTGGAAAAGAAATTCAACGCCGCCGTGTTCCCCGGCGGTCAGGGTGGCCCGCTGATGCACGTGATCGCCGCCAAGGCGGTGTGCTTCAAGGAAGCGCTGGAGCCTGAATTCAAGACCTACCAGCAGCAGGTCATCGACAACGCCCAGGCCATGGCCGGGGTGTTCGTCGAGCGCGGCTACGACGTGGTCTCCGGCGGCACCGACAACCACCTGTTCCTGGTCAGCCTGATTCGTCAGGGCCTGACCGGCAAGGACGCCGACGCTGCCTTGGGTCGTGCCCACATTACCGTGAACAAGAACGCGGTGCCCAACGATCCGCAATCGCCCTTCGTGACCTCGGGCCTGCGGATCGGCACCCCGGCAGTCACCAGTCGTGGTTTCAAGGTGGCCCAATGCACGGAGCTGGCCGGCTGGATCTGCGACATCCTCGACAACCTGGGCGATGCCGACGTCGAGGCCAACGTGGCCCGCCACGTGACGGCCCTGTGCAGCGACTTCCCGGTCTACCGCTGAGAGTGGAGTGAACACCATGCAACGTTATTCTGGCTTCGGCCTCTTCAAGCACTCGCTCAGCCACCACGAAAACTGGCAGCGCATGTGGCGCACGCCGACCCCCAAGAAGGTCTACGACGTGGTCATCGTCGGCGGTGGTGGGCACGGTCTGGCCACTGCCTACTATCTGGCCAAGGTCCACGGCATCACCAACGTGGCCGTGGTCGAGAAGGGCTGGTTGGGCGGTGGCAATACCGCGCGCAACACCACCATCGTGCGTTCCAACTACCTGTGGGACGAGTCGGCGCACTTGTACGAGCACGCCATGAAACTCTGGGAAGGCCTGTCCCAGGACATCAACTACAACGTGATGTTTTCCCAGCGCGGCGTGTACAACCTGTGCCACACCCTGCAGGACATGCGCGACTCCGAGCGCCGCGTCAGCGCCAACCGCCTCAACGGCGTGGACGGCGAACTGTTGAACGGCAAGCAGGTGGCCGAAGAGATTCCCTACCTGGACTGCAGCAAGAACACCCGTTACCCGATCATCGGCGCTACCGTCCAGCGGCGTGGCGGCGTGGCCCGTCACGACGCCGTGGCCTGGGGCTATGCCCGCGCCGCCGACGCCCTGGGCGTGGACCTGATCCAGCAGACCGAAGTGATCGGTTTCCGCAAGGAAAACGGCGTGTGCATCGGTGTCGAAACCAACAAGGGTTTCATCGGTGCCAAGCGCGTCGGTGTGGTCACCGCCGGCAACTCCGGGCACATGGCCAAGCTGGCTGGCTTCCGTCTGCCGGTCGAGTCTCATCCCTTGCAGGCGCTGGTGTCGGAGCCGATCAAGCCCATCATCGACAGCGTGATCATGTCCAACGCCGTGCATGGCTACATCAGCCAGTCGGACAAGGGCGACCTGGTCATCGGTGCCGGTATCGACGGTTGGGTCGGCTACGGCCAGCGCGGTTCGTACCCGATCATCGAGCACACCCTGCAAGCCATCGTCGAGATGTTCCCGGTGCTCTCGCGCGTGCGCATGAACCGCCAGTGGGGCGGCATCGTCGACACCACGCCGGACGCCTGCCCGATCATCTCCAAGACCCCGGTGCCGAACATGTTCTTCAACTGCGGCTGGGGCACGGGTGGCTTCAAGGCCACACCGGGCTCGGGCCATGTGTTCGCTGCCAGCCTGGCCACCGGTGAAATGCACCCGCTGGCCAAGCCGTTTTCCATCGAGCGCTTCCACAACGGCGCGCTGATCGACGAACACGGCGCTGCCGCCGTCGCCCACTAACAGGAGAAACGATCATGCTGAACATCTTCTGTCCACACTGTGGCGAGCTTCGCAGCGAAGAAGAATTCCACTGCTCGGGCCAGGCGCACATCGCCCGCCCGCTCGATCCAGGCGCGTGCACCGACGCGCAGTGGGGCGAGTACATGTTCTTCCGCAACAACCCGCGGGGCCTGCAGCACGAGCTGTGGATCCACGCTGCCGGCTGCCGCCAGTATTTCAATGCGACGCGCAACACGGTGACCTACGAGATCCTGGAAACCTATCGCATCGGCAGCCAGCCCCAGTTCGTCGAGAAGACTATCGACGAAACCCCTCAAATCGCCTCGGGAGATCAGCCATGAGCCAGGTCAATCGCCTGTCCAACGGCGGACGTCTGGACCGCAGCAAGAAGCTGACCTTCACCTTCAACGGCACGACCTACGTCGGCTATGAAGGCGACACCCTGGCCTCGGCCCTGCTGGCCAATGGCGTCGACGTGATCGGTCGCAGCTTCAAGTATTCGCGTCCGCGCGGCATCGTTGCGGCGGGCGCCGAAGAGCCCAATGCGGTGCTGCAGATCGGCGCCACCGAGGCCACCCAGATTCCCAACGTGCGGGCCACTCAACAGGCGCTGTACCAGGGCCTGGTCGCCACCAGCACCAACGGCTGGCCGAACGTCAACACCGACATGATGGGTATCCTGGGCAAGGTCGGCGGCAAGCTGATGCCGCCCGGCTTCTACTACAAGACCTTCATGTACCCGCAGTCCTTCTGGATGACTTATGAGAAGTACATCCGCAAGGCCGCTGGCCTGGGCCGCTCGCCGACCGAAGTCGATCCGGATTCCTACGACTACATGAGCCGCACCTGCGACGTGCTGGTGGTCGGCGCCGGCCCGGCCGGGCTGTCTGCCGCCCTGGCCGCGGCGCGCAGCGGTGCGCGGGTGATCCTGGCCGACGAGCAGGAAGAGTTCGGCGGCTCGCTGCTCGATACCCGCGAGAGCCTGGACGGCCAGCCGGCCGGTGAATGGGTGAAAGCGGTCATCGCTGAACTGCAGGGTCTGCCGGACGTCACCTTGCTGCCCCGTGCCACGGTCAACGGCTATCACGACCACAATTTCCTGACCATCCATCAGCGCCTCACCGACCACCTCGGCGACCGTGCACCGATGGGCCAGGTGCGCCAGCGCATGCACCGGGTTCGCGCCGGGCGTGTGGTGCTGGCCACCGGCACCCACGAGCGGCCGCTGGTGTACGGCAACAATGACGTGCCGGGCAACATGCTGGCCGGCGCCATTTCCACCTACGTGCGCCGCTACGGCGTGGCACCGGGCAAGAAGCTGGTGCTGTCGACCAACAACGACCATGCCTACCGCGTGGCCCTGGACTGGTACGACGCCGGCCTCAAGGTCGTCGCCGTGGCCGATGCCCGGCACAACCCGCGTGGTGCGCTGGTCGAGGAAGCCCGCGCCAAGGGCATCCGTATCCTGACGTCCAGCGCGGTGATCGAAGCCCGTGGCAGCAAGCACGTCACGGCAGCGCGCGTCGCCGCCATCGACGTCAGGGCACACAAGGTGGCCAGCCCCGGCGAGTGGCTCGACTGCGACCTGATCGGCAGCTCGGGCGGCTACAGCCCGGTGGTCCACCTGGCCTCGCACCTGGGCGGCAAACCGATCTGGCGTGAAGACATCCTCGGCTTCGTGCCTGGCGAAGCCCCGCAGAAACGCGTGTGCGTGGGCGGCGTGAACGGCGTGTATGCCCTGGCCGATGCCATGGCCGACGGGTTCGAAGGCGGGGCAAGAGCCGCGTCCGAGATCGGTTTCGGCATTGTCGAAGGCACCTTGCCCAAGGTCTTGAGCCGCGTCGAGGAGCCCACTCTGGCGCTGTTCCAAGTCCCCCACGACAAGGACACGGCACGTGCGCCCAAGCAGTTCGTCGATCTGCAGAACGACGTCACCGCGGCCGCCATCGAGCTAGCCACCCGTGAGGGCTTCGAGTCGGTCGAGCACGTCAAGCGCTACACCGCGCTGGGCTTCGGTACCGACCAGGGCAAGCTGGGCAACGTCAACGGCCTGGCCATTGCTGCCCGTTCGCTGAACGTCACCATTCCGGAAATGGGCACCACCATGTTCCGCCCCAACTACACGCCGGTCACCTTCGGTGCGGTGGCTGGGCGTCACTGCGGCCACCTGTTCGAGCCCGTGCGGTTCACTGCGCTGCATGCCTGGCATGTGAAGAACGGCGCCGAATTTGAAGACGTCGGCCAATGGAAGCGCCCTTGGTACTTCCCCAAGCGCGGTGAGGACATCCATTCCGCCGTTGCCCGCGAATGCAAGGCGGTGCGCGACAGCGTCGGCCTGCTGGACGCCTCGACCCTGGGCAAGATCGACATCCAGGGCCCGGACGCGCGCGAATTCCTCAACCGCATCTACACCAACGCCTGGACCAAGCTGGACGTGGGCAAGGCGCGCTACGGCCTGATGTGCAAGGAAGACGGAATGGTCTTCGACGACGGCGTGACCGCCTGCCTGGCCGACAACCACTTCCTGATGACCACCACCACCGGCGGTGCCGCACGTGTTCTGCAATGGCTAGAAATCTACCAGCAGACCGAGTGGCCGGACCTGAAGGTGTACTTCACCTCGGTCACCGACCACTGGGCGACCCTGACCCTGTCCGGGCCCAACAGCCGCAAGCTGCTCGGCGAAGTGACCGATATCGACCTGGACAAGGACGCTTTCCCGTTCATGACCTGGAAGGAAGGGCAGGTGGCAGGCGTGCCGGCGCGGGTGTTCCGCATCTCCTTCACTGGCGAGCTGTCGTACGAGGTCAACATCCAGGCCGACTACGCCATGGGTGTGCTGGAGAAGATCATCGAGGCAGGCAAACAGTACAACCTGACCCCCTATGGCACCGAGACCATGCACGTGCTGCGCGCCGAGAAGGGTTTCATCATCGTCGGCCAGGACACCGACGGCTCGATGACTCCGGACGACTTGAACATGGGCTGGTGCGTGGGGCGAACCAAACCGTTCTCGTGGATCGGCTGGCGCGGGATGAATCGCGAAGACACCGTGCGCGAGGAGCGCAAGCAGTTGGTGGGACTCAAGCCGATCGATCCCAACAAATGGTTGCCCGAAGGCGCTCAGTTGGTGTTCGACCCCAAGCAGGCGATCCCCATGAGCATGGTCGGCCACGTGACGTCGAGCTACGCCAGCAACTCGCTGGGTTACTCGTTCGCCATGGGTGTGGTCAAGGGCGGTCTCAAGCGCATGGGTGAGCGGGTGTTCTCGCCCCAGGCCGATGGCAGCGTGATCGAAGCCGAAATCGTTTCCTCGGTGTTCTTCGATCCGAAGGGCGAGCGGCAGAACATCTAAGCCCCGCTTCAGATAGCCTCAACAGCATTCACTGACAGGTGCAGCAAAATGACCACAGTCAACGTATACCAGCAACGCCCCACCTCGGGCGCCAAGGCCGAAGACCCGCTTCACCACGCCGACCTCGCCAGCCTGGTCGGCAAGGGCCGCCAGGGTGCCGGTGTGACCCTGCGCGAGAAAAAACTGCTGGGTCACCTGACCCTGCGCGGAGACGGCCATGATGCGACCTTCGCCGGCGCCGTGCACAAGGCCACCGGCCTGGAACTGCCGGGCGCCTTGAGCCTGGTCAGCAACGGCGAGACATCGCTGCAATGGCTGGGCCCGGACGAGTGGCTGCTGATCGTTCCCGGTGGCGATGAGTTGGCCGCCGAGCAGCGGTTGCGCGAGGCATTGGCCGGGCTGCATGTGGCGGTGGTCAACGTCAGCGGCGGCCAGTCGCTGATCGAGCTGAGCGGGCCGAACGTGCGCGACGTACTGATGAAGTCCACCAGCTACGACGTGCACCCGAGCAATTTCCCGGTGGGCAAGGCGGTGGGGACAGTGTTCGCCAAGTCCCAACTGGTCATCCGCCGCACGGGCGAGGAAACCTGGGAACTGCTGATCCGCCGCAGCTTCGCCGACTACTGGTGGCTGTGGTTGCAGGATGCTTCGGCCGAGTATGGGCTGAGCATCCAGGCCTGACAGCGCCGGAATTTCACAGCCCTGTAGGAGCGGTCATCTGCCGCGAGCCAGGCGCCGCGGTGCATCAGACATACCACGGTGCGCCGTTCGCGGCCGATGACCGCTCCTACAGTTGTTTCGACCTCGACACCAAAGGACTACCCATGAGCCGTGCCCCTGATACCTGGATCCTCACCGCCGATTGCCCAAGCGTATTGGGCACGGTGGACGCGGTCACGCGCTACCTGTTCGAGCAGGGCTGCTATGTCACCGAGCACCATTCGTTCGACGACCGGCTGTCGTCGCGCTTCTTCATCCGGGTGGAGTTTCGGCAGCCCGACGGTTTCGACGAGGCCGCCTTTCGCGCCGGCCTGGCCGAACGCGGTGCCAGCTTCGGCATGATCTTCGAGCTGACTGCGCCGCAGTATCGGCCCAAGGTCGTGATCATGGTGTCCAAGGCCGACCACTGCCTCAACGATCTGCTCTACCGCCAGCGCATCGGCCAGTTGCCCATGGACGTGGTTGCGGTGATCTCCAACCATCCGGACCTCGAGCCGCTGGCGCGCTGGCACGACATTCCCTACTACCATTTCCCCCTGGACCCCAAGGACAAACCATCGCAGGAGCGCAAGGTGCTGCAGGTCATCGAACAGGCCGGCGCCGAACTGGTGATCCTCGCCCGCTACATGCAGGTGTTGTCACCGGAGCTGTGCCGTCGCCTGGACGGCTGGGCGATCAACATTCACCACTCGTTGCTGCCGGGTTTCAAGGGCGCCAAACCGTACCACCAGGCCTACAACAAAGGCGTCAAGCTGGTCGGGGCGACCGCGCACTACATCAACAATGACCTGGACGAAGGGCCGATCATCACCCAAGGTGTAGAAGTGGTCGATCACAGTCACTACCCCGAAGACCTCATCGCCAAGGGGCGCGATATCGAATGCCTGACCCTGGCCCGAGCCATCGGCTACCACATCGAGCGCCGCGTGTTCCTCAACGCCAACCGCACGGTGGTGCTGTAGCAGCGGCGCAAGCCGCGTCCGGCCCTGATGTGATGTGTCAGGTGTACCGCGCCGTCATTGACGCGGCTTGCGCCGCTGCTACAGATGACCGCGCATTCCTGTAGCAGCGGCGCGAGCCGCGTCAGGGCAGCACACGAATCAACGCATGACCGCAGCACGCAAAACCCAAGCTCAACAACAACAAACAGCGAGGTGAAAGCATGTCTGGTAATCGTGGAGTGGTGTATCTGGGCTCCGGCAAAGTCGAAGTGCAGAACATCGATTTTCCCAAAATGCAGGACCCGCGAGGCAAGCGCATCGAACACGGTGTGATTCTGCGCGTGGTCTCGACCAACATCTGCGGCTCCGACCAGCACATGGTCCGCGGCCGTACCACGGCTCAGGTCGGCCTGGTGCTGGGCCATGAAATCACCGGCGAGGTGATCGAGGCCGGTCGCGACGTCGAGCACCTGAAGGTCGGGGATCTGGTCTCCGTACCCTTCAACGTCGCCTGCGGCCGTTGCCGTTCCTGCAAGGAGCAGCACACCGGCGTTTGCCTGACCGTCAACCCGGCGCGTCCGGGCGGCGCCTACGGCTACGTCGACATGGGTGACTGGGTCGGCGGCCAGGCCGAGTTCGTTCTGGTGCCCTATGCCGACTTCAACCTGCTCAAACTGCCCGACCGCGATGCAGCCATGGAGAAGATCCGTGACCTGACTTGCCTGTCCGACATTCTGCCAACCGGTTACCACGGTGCCGTGACCGCAGGCGTTGGCCCCGGCAGTACCGTGTACGTCGCCGGCGCCGGGCCGGTCGGGCTGGCCGCCGCTGCCTCTGCGCGTCTGCTGGGCGCAGCCGTGGTCATCGTCGGTGACGTCAACCCCACACGCCTGGCGCACGCCAAGGCTCAGGGCTTCGAGATCGCCGACCTGTCCCAGGACACCCCGCTGCACGAGCAGATCGCCGCCTTGCTGGGCGAGCCGGAAGTGGACTGCGCCGTCGATGCGGTGGGCTTCGAGGCACGCGGTCACGGCCACAGCGGCGCCAAGGCGGAAGCCCCGGCGACCGTGCTCAACTCGTTGATGGGCGTGGTGCGCGTGGCCGGCAAGATCGGCATCCCCGGCCTGTACGTCACCGAAGATCCGGGCGCGGTGGATGCGGCGGCGAAGATGGGCAGCCTGAGCATCCGCTTCGGGCTGGGCTGGGCCAAGTCGCACAGCTTCCACACGGGTCAGACGCCGGTGATGAAATACAACCGGCAACTGATGCAGGCCATCATGTGGGACCGCATCAAGATCGCCGACATCGTCGGCGTGGAAGTCATTTCGCTGGACGACGCCCCGCGCGGCTACGGCGAATTCGACGCGGGCGTACCGAAGAAATTCGTCATCGACCCGCACAAACTGTTCAGCGCCGCCTGATCACACCCGCTCCCACACCCTCTGCCCGCGAAAACGCAACGCGTTATACGTGACGCACCGAGATCCCCTGTGGGAGCGGGCTCTGCCCGCGAACAGCCCACCGCGCAGTCCCTGAACGACCGCGTCGCTGCCTTCGCGGCCACCGACCGCTCCTACCGGGGGAACTCTCCCGCAACTCCCCGCCATTACACAATTTTCACCCTCAAGGAACATAATGGGACCGAACTGCCGTTTGACGACGGTCCGCCTATCTGTCCCCGAGGTTGCTGCACAATGAACATCACTCGCGCCATGGCCCTGGCTTCCCTGATGGCCGTTGCCACCAGTCCGGCCTTCGCTTTCAACCTGAACGACGCGGTCAACGCCGCTGCCACCCTGCAGAACGGCAAGCAAGGCAACAACGCTGCCGTGGCTGCCGCACCGGAAGCCGCAGGCCTGCTCAACACCTTGGGCTCGACCCTGAACATCACTCCGACCCAGGCCATCGGCGGCACCGGCGCCATGCTGGGCCTGGCCAAGAACCAGCTGAGCACCGCCGACTATGCACAACTGAGCAAGTCCGTGCCCGGCATCGACAAGCTTTCGGGCAACAACGCCTTGGGTGGCTTGAGCGGTCTGAGCGGTCTGCTCGGCAAATCCGACCAAAAGAATATCAGCGCCCTGAACAACGCTCTGGGCGACGTCAAAACCACCAGCGACATGAACAACGCCTTCAGCGCGCTGGGCATGAACAGCGGCATGGTCGGCCAGTTCGCGCCAGTGATCCTGCAATACCTGGGGCAACAAGGCGTCGGTGGTCCGCTGCTCAAGAGCCTGGGCAGCGTCTGGGGCACCGGGACGGGGAGCTAACCCTGCGCTGGATCAGCGATCGAGTTCGGCGCGCAAGGCGTCGATGCGCTGATCCTTTTCGATCCAGAGCTGGTTGACCCAGTTCTGGACGGTCAAGCGGAAGTCCGGATCATTTTCGTAGTCGCCATCGATCAGCTCCGCGTCGATGGCGCGCGACTGGATCTCCACGATCACCCGCGGCACATCACCACACAGCAAGTTCCAGAATCCCGGAATGGCCGTGCCCGGATACACCACCGTCACGTCCAGCAAACGGTCGAGTTGTGGCCCCATGGCCGCCAGTACGAAAGCCACGCCACCGGCCTTGGGCTTGAGCAGGTAGTTGAACGGTGACGCCTGCTCATCGCGCTTGGCCGGGCTGAAGCGCGTACCTTCCAGGTAGTTCACCACCGTCACCGGCTGGCGCTTGTACAGCTCGCATGCGGCCCGAGTGATCTCCAGATCCTTGCCCTTGAGTTGCGGATGCCTGGCCAGAAACGCCTTGCTGTAGCGCTTCATGAAGGGGTAATCCAGCGCCCACCAGGCCAGGCCCAGCAGCGGGACCCAGATCAGTTCCTTCTTGAGGAAAAACTTGAAGAACGGCGCCCGCCGGTTCAACGCTTGAATCAGTGCCGGAATGTCGACCCACGACTGGTGGTTGCTCACGACCAGATAGGACGTGTCCTGGCGCAGATCCGCCGCGCCGCGTATGTCCCACTGGGTCGGCACGCACAAAGCGAAGATGAGTTTGTCGATCTCGGCCCAGGTTTCAGCGATCCACACCACGGCTGCCGATGCCCAATCACGATAACGCATGGGCAGCACCAGCTTGATCAGGGCGAACACCAGCAGGGGTCCGATGAACACCAGGGTGTTGAGCAACAGCAGCAGGGCAGTCATACAGCCGGTGAGCAGGCGACGCATAGAACGACTCGGGGGGTATTCACGGCCGGCAATCATAAGCACAAGCGAGTGCCGAGCCAATTCCGGCACGCGGTTTCGTCAACAAATGTTTCACTTTTCATTGGGTATGCTGAACCCATACCGTTTGCAGCACCGATCGCCTTCACCGGCCCTCGCTCAAGGAAAAGCTTCAGTGAAATCCGTTCTCGCATTGCTGTCCGTATTGGCGCTGCCGGTCATGGCCGCCGAACCCACGCTGTATGGTCGCTTTGAATACATCAAACTGCCGGAAATCGGTGGTCAGGTCTTCAAGGCCAAGATGGACACCGGCGCACTGACTGCCTCGCTGTCGGCCAAGGACATCCAGACCTTTACCCGCGACGGCGACGATTGGGTACGTTTTCGCCTGGCCACCAAGGACGCCGACAACAAGGTGTACGAGCACAAGATCTCGCGTATCAGCAAGATCAAGAACCGCGCCGAGGAAGACGACGACGGCGAGGGCGCCGAAGTCTCGCAGCGTCCCGTGGTGGACCTGGAACTGTGCCTGGGCGACGTTAAGCGCACCATCGAGGTCAACCTGGTCGACCGCAGCAAGTTCAACTACCCCCTGTTGATCGGCGCCAAAGGCCTGCGCGAGTTCAAGGCCGCGGTCAACCCCGCCCGCCGTTTCGTCGCCGACAAGCCGGACTGCTGATTCAGGGTGTAGCGTGCGAGGCACATCCCATAGCCTTTCGCTCGGCATGACGCTGGTCACCAGTGACAGGGCGTTTCGCTTGGTCGAGGGGCTTGAGGTACAGGACTGGTGCGAGGTTGCGTAAGCACTCCCTCCGTGTCAGGCCGACGGCATAGTCGAGCGTAGCGACTCGCGCTGACTCACCTCGGCAAACCAGCCGGCCAACCCCGGATAACGCTGCCGCCACTCTGACTCCGGCATGCGAAAATCCACATACCCCAGCGCACAGGCCACGCCGATTGCCGCGATATCGAACGCTGCGCTCAACTCCGCGACCGCCGTGGCCTCCAGATACGCCAGTCCCCGTTCGATCTTCTCGGCCTGATTATCCAGCCACAATGGCCAGTGCAGCTCAGGCGGCCGCAGGGCCTTCTCGTAGCGAATCAGCACGGCCGCGTCGAGCATCGCATCCGCCAGTGACGCCACCGTCAACCGCCGCCAGCGCGACGCGCCTTCCCGAGGGATCAGCGGGTTGCCCACATGCTGGTGATCCAGATACTCCAGGATCACCCGGCTGTCATGCAGCGTAGTGCCGTCTTCGAGCACCAACGCCGGAATCTTCCCGGCCGGGTTGTCCTGGTTCACTGACGCATCCGGACTGACAGGGCTCAACGCCACCGTCTTTAGAGCGACCCGCTCCAACTGACCGGTCTCATGCAGCAGCACCATAACCTTGCGAGCAAAGGGGGAGGCGGGGTTGTGATAGAGCGTCATGGCAGGCATGAGGTGTTCTCCTTGGATAAGGAGTTACCCTGTATCAGCTTGAAGATGGGGTCAAGCCGTCCCAACTTGATTGGGATCCAACGCTCTCGGACCTTGAGTGCTTTGGCCAGGAATGCAGGCGCGTAGCTCGAGTTATGCACAGGGCTGACGCTCAGCGTTCTGCCATTTCCGCTATGCCTTTGAGCAGACCTGCCTCCCTTCTCAACAGATGCCATGGCCCATCGGCAACGATCCTGCCCTGCTGGATAACCAGAACTCGATCGAAACGCGCCAATGCGTCGATATCGTGAGTGACGCAGATCAACCCTTTTCCTTTGAATGCATCCATCAAGGTGTCCCACGTTGCCATGGCCAGCTCTTGATCGAGCGAAGCGGTTGGCTCGTCGAAGAGATTGAAGCGTCCAGGCCTGTTGAGTAGTCGAAGCAGGCTGAGTCGCTTGGCTTGTCCGCCGGAGAGATTGGACGCGGTATCGTTGAGATTCAACTGGCTGAGAAGTGCCTCCAATGACAACTTCCGCGCTTGCTCCAGCACTTCAGGTCCAGCGGCATGGCCATACATCACGCCCGATTCCAGATCGCCCGGCAGGAATACCGGACTTTGCGGGCAGTAGCGCAGGGCGCGCAGCTGTGAGGCGCCGCGGATCCGCTGAACGCACATGCCGTTGAGAGAGAGGTGCTGTCGATAGGCCGCATCCATACCCGCCAGCAACTCGAGCAGTGTGGACTTGCCTGCCTAATATTGATGGGTCCTTATCTCAGATAGAAGCGCTGTCGAGCCAAACAAGAAGTTCAGGCCAAGCAAACCGTTGGCATCGATACCAGGTGCAGATAAATATCACCGAGTTGAGTCATACACAACGTTTACGCACAGCCCTACGTCCCGAAAAGCTGTAGGATTTTTAACAGCGGAATATCGGACGAATTAGCTGCAAAGTAGGACGCAATCTTCAGTTGTTCAAAGCAGAGCGGTTTATCCTGTAGGACTCGACAGCGTCGGGTGAGCAAATTTTTTGTGGGAGCGGGCTCTGCCCGCGAAGGGGCCTAGGTTCGCAATACACATCATCAGGCCATACGCCGAATGCACGAAGCCGTCGCCTTCGCGAGGTATCCCTATGATAACTGCGCAAGCTGCTCCAGCGATTGCATCCTGATCCTGGATTACCTAAGCGCAGATGACCCCACCGGTGCACGGCCCAGCTCAGCCCCTCCTGACCAACCCCCACCCCCCCAGCACCGCTGGAATCCCCAACCCCACCCACGCCAGGGCATCCCACCAGCCATCCCCCAGCAGGGCTGCGAACAACCCGGTCGCGCCGATCAATCCAATCACCAGCGGAATGCCGAACACCGGCCAAAACGTCGACTTCTTCCGTTTCGTCACGCCGCGGCCTCCACGCCAGCGGCCTTGGCGGCGCGGCGGCGGACCCACCACAGGTACACGCCACTGCTCAGCACGATGATGGTCAGCACATCCAGCGCCGCCCAGAGGATCTGCATCGGCATGCCGCCGTAGTCGCCGAAGTGCAGCGGCTGCGAAAGGCCCATGGCGTCCATGTACCAGGGCCGTTCGACCACTGCCGTGACGTCCAGAGTGGTGGCGTCGATCAGCACCGGCGTCAGCAGGTGAGAAGTCAGGTGGGTGCCGCCCTTCATGAACACCGCGTAGTGGTGTTCGCTGGAAAAGCGCGTCCCGGGAAAGGCGATGAAGTCGGGTGTCATGCCCGGCGCTGCGCCGTGGGCGATGTCCAGCAGGCGGGTGGCAGGCGCGCGTTGTGTGAGCGGTGGCGCGTCGCGGTAGGGTTCGATCAGGGCCGTGAGGCTTTCCGCCCGCCAGGCGCTGATGAGCAGGTCGGCACAGGCGCTGATCACGCCGGTCACCCCCACCACCAAGGCCCAGGTCAGGGTGACCACGCCGATCAGGTTGTGCAGGTCGAGCCAGCGGGTGCGGGTGGACTTCTGATTGCGCACGGTGCCGAACGAGAGTTTGCGCATGAACGGCGAATACAGCACCACCCCGGAAACGATGGCCAGCACGAACAGCAGGCCCATGAACGCCAGCAACAGCTTGCCGGGCAGCCCGGCATACATGTCCACATGCAAACGCAGCATGACCATCATGAAGCCGCCGTTGGCCGAAGGCATTTCCATGGCCTCGCCGGTGCGGTTGTCGAGCATGAAGGTGTGGGACAGGTTGGGCTCGGTGTCGGCTGTGGCGGCGGTGATGGCGAACACGCCATGAGGGGCGTCTTCGTCCCAGCCGAAATACTGCACCACCTCGCCCGGACGGTGGGCCTGAGCGGCCTGAACCAGTTGCTGCAGGTCCAGCTGAGGCGTGTTGGCCGGCATGTCGCGGAACTGTGGCTCGTCGCCCAGCAGGTGTTCAATCTCGTGATGGAACACCAGGGGCAAGCCGGTGATAGCCAGCATCAACAGGAACAGGGTGCAGATCAAGCTGGTCCAGGTGTGGATGAAGGACCAGCGGCGGATGGTGGTGCTTTTCATTTCAGGGCCTGCAAAAAGAACCCAGCCGTCCACGCGGGGCTGGCTGGGTCATGGAGCATCAGGTGTCAGGACGTTACGACCTGTAGTCGCACCAGTATACGTTCAGGCAGCGGGAAAAAGGCCAGTGGCCAGCGCAATCGAGGCGTGTCGGCAGCGTTCATGTGCATACGCAGTTTCACGCCGGTCAGAACGCCTGAGTCTGCTGGCGCCGCCGCCACTGAGCCAGTTTCTCGGCCAAGGCGCTGGGGCTGTCCAGGCCCTGGCGGCGTGCACGGCTGAACAGCAGCATGGCCAACTCCGCCGTGACCAGCGCATCGGCACTGGCATGATGGCGCTCACCGACCTGCAGGCCGAAATGCGCGGTCCAGTCATCCAACCCGGCTTCGCGCAGGGCCGCATCCGGGCACAGCATCGGCGCCAGGGCGGCGACGTCCAGGAACGGGTGCTGCAAACGGTAGCCCAGACTTTGCTTGAGCGCGCGCGTGAGCATGTGCTCGTCGAAGGGCGCGTGAAAGGCCAGCAGCGGGCTGTCACCGATGAAGGCCATGAAGTCCAGCAAGGCCTCGGCCGGGTCGTCGCCGGCGGCAATCGCGTCGGGGCCCAGGCCATGGATCAAGACACTGGCACCCAGCCGCGGTTGCTCGCGCAGCAAGGTGCGTTCGAACTGCCGGGAGAAATCCACCGCGCCATCTTCGATGACCACCGCGCCGATCGACAGCACCTGATCCTTGTTCAGGTTCAAGCCGCTGGTTTCCAGGTCCAGCACCACCCAGCGCTGCTCGCGCAGGCTGCAGGTTTGCCAAGGCTGAGCCGTGGGCAGTGCTGCTACACGTTGCTGCAAAGTGGCGTCCAGCACGCAGGCGGGCTTGGCCCGTAGCCAGTCGAACAGGCTCACAGCTGGTACCTCAGGCTCAGGCTGGCCTGCAGACGCTGGGCCTGGCGCAGCGATTCACGCAGGATGCGCCGGTCCAGGTGGTTGAGCTCGGCCGGGTCGACGCGATTGGAATAGGGCAGGTGCTGCCGGGCCTGGGCTTGATGCTGCTGCATGCGCGTCTGCTGGATGAAATGGTAGGCCTCTTCATAGGCGGCGCCGTCCTGTGCGTCGATGACTTCTTTCGCGACCAACTGGCGCAAGCGCTCGAGGGTGTTCCCGGTGTCGATGCCGTGGGCCAGGGCCAGCAGGCGCGCGCCGTCGACGAAGGGCGTCAGGCCTTGCACCTTGAGGTCCAGGGTGGGCGCCTTGTCGCTGCCCTGGCGGGTCAGTACGAAGTCGCGAAAGCGCCCGACCGGAGGCCGCTGGCGCAAGGCGTTCTGCGCCAGCATGCGCTGGAACAGGCTGTTGTCCGCGACCTGTTCGAGCACGCTGCGGCGCAGTTGTGCACAGGCCGAGTCATCGCCCCATACCGTACGCAGGTCGAAATAGATGCTCGAATTGAGCAGGTTTTCCGGGCTCGCCTCGCGGATGAAACCGGCAAAGCGCCGCGCCCATTCCAGGCGCGACAAACACAGCTCGGGATTGCTCGCCATGACGTTGCCCGTGCACAGACTGAAGCCGCACTGCGCCAGCGCCAGGTTGATCTGATGCGCCAGCGGCAGTAGCTTGCCGCGGATCTCGGCAGCGTGGGCGGCGTCACGGGCCTCGAAGACGATGCCGTTGTCCTGATCGGTGTGCAGGGTCTGCTCGCGGCGGCCTTCACTGCCGAAACACAGCCAACTGAAGGGCACGCCCGGATCGCCGCGCTCCTGCAGCACCAGCTCGATCACCCGGCAGACGGTGTGATCGTTGAGCAAGGTAATCAGCTGGGTGATCTGCGTCGATGAGGCGCCATGAGCCAGCATGCGCTCGACCAGAGCGCTGATTTCCCCGCGCAGCGCGACTAATTGTTCCAGCCGCGAAGCGTGGCGGATGGTCCGAGCCAGGTGCACCAGATCTACCCGCTGCAGGGAAAACAGGTCGCGCTCGGACACCACGCCGCACAGGCGCCGGTCCTTGACCAGGCAGACGTGGGCAATGTGCCGTTCGGTCATGGCCACGGCGGCATCGAAGGCACTGGCTTCCGGGCTGAGGTGGAAGGGCCGGGGAATCATGTACCGCTCGATGGCTGCGCCGAAATCGGTGGCTGCATCGGCCACGGCCTGACGCAGATCGCGCAGGGTGAAGATGCCTTGGGGCGCTTTCAGGTCGTCGACGATGACGATGCTGCCCACTTGCTGTTCGTGCATCAGGCGCACGGCATCGCGCAGCGGCAGCGAAGCGGCGCAGGTTACGGGATGACGCATGGCGAGGTCGCCCAGCCGGGTGTTCAGCGAGTACTGCGTACCCAGGGTTTCGACGGCCTGGCGCTGCACCTGCTGGTTGACCTGGTCGAGCAGGCTGCTCACCCCGCGCAGGGCGAAATCACGGAACACCGTGGACAGCGCGAACAGCTTGATGAAGGCCGGTTTGTTCAATTGCAGACAGAAGGTGTCCTCTGCCGCCAGATGCTCGGTGCGCGTGGCGCGCTCGCCCAGCAGCGCGGCGAGCGGGAAGCACTCGCCCGCGGTGATCTCGAACGTGGTTTCGGTCCCGCGACGTGCACTGTGCGGCCGTTCGCCCACCACCTGACCCTGCTTGACGATGTAGAAGTGCTCGACAGCGCCGTCGGCCGGTTTGATGATGCTTTCACCGCTGGCATAGAAGCGCAGTTGGCACTGTTCGACCAGATAGGCCAGATGGGCGTTTTCCATCTGGTTGAACGGTGGGAAGCGTTGCAGGAACTGCACGGTGCCGTGAATGTTCTGCAGCACTGCGGTCTTGCCCGCCTGGGTGAAGGCGTCGGTTTTGCTCATGGCCGTTACCGCCCGATAAGTCGAATCGGAAATTGTTGTTATTGAAGATTTGGCTTTATTGTTTGGCCATGGTCGACTGCATGAGCGAACGTGCCCATTGGACGTAAGTCTAAAAGGTGGAACGGCGCTCAAAAGGCCGATGGATAGGTAATGGATGACGGGAAACGTATGTCCGATCACGAATCATTGTTGAGTGATGCCGAGCGTGAAGCGCTCAGCGAGTTGGGCCAGGTTCAGGATACGCCGCCCCAACTGGCGCTGGTGGTCGATGACGATCGCGACACGCGGGACGTGCTCGCGCAGATTCTGCAAGCGCACGGCATCCCCTGTGTGCAGGCCGAAAGCGCCATGGGTGCGATGGGTCAATTGCGTGCCAACCTTCGCATCGGGTTGCTGATCACCGACCTGCGCATGGGCCCCGAGTCGGGCCTGGATCTCATTCGTGAAGTGCGTGAGTCGGAGCGCGCGGCCTTGCCGATCATTATCATTTCCGGCGATGCCAGCGTGAAGGATGCGATCGCGGCAATGCACTTCAGCGTGGTGGATTTCCTGCTCAAACCGATCGACATGAACATGTTGCTCAAACTGGCGCGTGAAGAACTGGGACTGGATGGGGCGCCTTGAGGTTATCCACGTTTATCCTGAGCGTGGCTGTGGATAACCTGTGTCGATAGCCCTGGAGCCCACAGCCTGCAACGGTTTGCGAACCTTGATCAAAAAACGGACAGTTGTGCCGGGCTTGTGCACAATCCAGGTGGATCAGCCTGTGGATAACCTAGGCGTAACTCGCTGCAGGTCTTGTATGGCCTGGCCTGCAGCCATGTGAGTGTTTTTTGATCAGCTGCGCTGGCGCCGATTCCACCAGATATCCACACTGTAGATAAGCAACCCCGCCCAGATGAAGATGAACGTCACCAGCGTTGCCGGCGCCAGGTGTTCGCCAAACACTTGAACGGCCAGCAGCAGCACCAGGGTGGGCGCGATGTATTGCAGGAAACCCAGTGTGGTGTAGGGCAGGTGGCGCGCGGCTGCGTTGAAGCACAGCAGCGGCACCAGGGTGATCGGGCCCGCGGCCATCAACCAGAGGGCCTCGCTGGTGGTCCAGAACGCCGGCTGGACGCTGGCGGCATCGCCATGCCAGAGCAGCCAGCCCGCAGCCAGCGGCACCAGCAGCCAGGTTTCGATGACCAGCCCCGGTAACGCTGCCACCGGCGCGCGCTTGCGAATCAGGCCGTAGAAACCGAAGGTCAGGGCCAGCGCCAGGGACACCCACGGCAGACTGCCCACTTGCCACACCTGCTGCGCCACGCCGATTGCCGCCAGCGCCACCGCGACCCACTGCAGCGGACGCAGCCGCTCACGCAGGATCAGCAACCCGAGCACGACGTTGAGCAGTGGATTGATGTAGTAGCCCAGGCTGGCCTCGAGCACTCGGTCGTGGGTCACTGCCCAGACATAGACCAGCCAGTTGGCGGCGATCAGGCAACCGCTGCCGACCAGTATCGCCAGGCGCATGGGGTTGTCGCGCAGTTCGCGCAGCCAGCCGGGATGCTTCCACACCAGCAGCAGCAACGAGCCGAGCAGCGCCGACCAGAGTACCCGCTGGGCAATGATCTCCACGGCCGGGTAGTGCGAGAGGGTCTTGAAGTAGAGGGGGATGAACCCCCAGCAGATGTAGGCGCTCAGGCCCAGGATGTATCCCCGGCGGGGATTGGCGACTTGCATGGAGCTCCCTGCTTGCATGGTTTTGTTATTGAGCGGTGGTCGGCAACTTTACACATCGGGCCGTGAGACACAACGCCTCGCGTGTGTGCTCAAAACAGTTTCAGTGGCTCTTCGTTGAGCGCCGCCAGTTGTTCGCGCAACGCCAGCACCTGGTCGCCCCAGTACCGCTCGCTGCCGAACCAGGGGAAGCTGCGCGGAAAGGCCGGGTCTTCCCAGCGGCGCGCCAACCAGGCGCTGTAGTGCATCAGGCGCAACGCCCGCAGCGGTTCGATCAGTGCCAGTTCACGGGGGTTGAAGTCATGGAACTCGCTGTAGCCGTCCATGAGTTCGGAAAGCTGCCCAAGGCATTCCTGGCGATCGCCAGCGAGCATCATCCACAGGTCCTGGACCGCCGGGCCCATGCGGCAATCGTCGAGGTCGACGATGTGGAACACGTCGTCGCGGCACATCATGTTGCCGGGGTGGCAGTCACCGTGCATGCGGATGTTTTGGTGTGGCGTGGCCTTGTAGACCTCTTCCACGCGCTTGAGCAGGTCGCGGGCCACCGACTCGTAGGCGGGCAGCAGGCTGCGCGGAACATGGTTGCCTTCGAGCAGGGTCTGCAACGAATCGTGGCCGAAGTTCTGCACGCCCAACGCTTCGCGGTGCTCGAACGGGCGCGTGGCACCCACGGCGTGCAGACGACCGAGCAACTGGCCCAGACGATAGAGCTGGTCGAGGTTCCCCGGCTCCGGCGCGCGACCGCCGCGACGAGGAAACAGAGTAAAGCGAAAGCCGGCGTGCTCGAACAGCGTCTGGCCCTCGTGCACCATCGGCGCAACCACCGGCACTTCACAGTCGGCCAGCTCGGCGGTGAAGGCGTGTTCTTCGAGGATGGCCGCATTGGTCCAGCGATCGGGACGGTAGAACTTGGCAATCAGCGGTTGGCCATCTTCGATGCCCACCTGGTAGACGCGGTTCTCGTAGCTGTTGAGCGCCAGCACCCGTGCATCGCTGAGAAAGCCGATGCTTTCCACGGCGTCGAGCACCAGGTCTGGGGTCAGTGTTTCAAAAGGGTGGGCCATGCGAACTCCTGCGCGCGGCAGGCTGCCGCGTCCGGCTCGCCATGGTAGCGCAGACGCGACAGTAGCGGTGGGCATGTTACGCGCCGATCACCCCACCGTCTTCGCGGCTGATGGCGATCACCGAAGAACGTGGCTTGCCGTTGGGCAGGTGTTCGGGGAAGGTCGAACCACCGTTTTCACCTGGATGCTGGATGCCGATGAACAGGGTGCGTTGATCGGGGGCGAAGCTCACGCCGGTGACTTCGCAGCCCACCGGGCCGACCATGAAGCGGCGAATCTCGCCGCTGGCCGGGTCGGCGCAGAGCATCTGGTTGTTGCCCATGCCGGCGAAGTCACCGGCGTTGCTGGTGTCGCCATCGGTCTGCACCCAGAGCCGGCCGGCATCGTCGAAGGCCAGGCCATCAGGGCTGTTGAACATGTTCTGCGGGTTGATGTTGGACGAACCGCCCTTGGCCTGGCCGGGATGCACACTGGGGTTGCCGGCCACCAGGAACAGGTCCCACTCAAAATCCATGGCACCGTGCTCGTCGCCGCTTTCGCGCCAGCGCAGGATCTGCCCGTAGACGTTCTTCTCGCGCGGGTTGGGGCCGCCGACCGGCTGGCCGTCGTCGCCGCGTTTGATGTTGTTGGTCAGGGTGCAATAGACCTGGCCATCCTTGGGGCTGACCACGATCCACTCGGGGCGGTCCATGCGTGTGGCCTGCATGGCACTGGCGGCGAGCCGTGCGTGAATCAACACTTCGGCCTGGCTGGCGAAGCCCTTGCTGGCGTCCAGACCGTTCTTGCCATGGGTCAGCTCCACCCACTGGCCATGCCCCTTGGGACGATCCGGGTTGCCGTCGCCGTTGTCGAAACGGGCGACGTACAACGTGCCGTGGTCGAGCAGGTCACGGTTGGCCTTGGGGTTGTGGTGGTCGATGCGGTCGCGGCTGATGAACTTGTAGATAAACTCGCCACGCTCGTCATCGCCCATGTACACCACCGCGCGACCATCGCGCGTTTCGGCCAGGGCCGCGTTCTCGTGCTTGAAGCGACCCAGCGCGGTGCGCTTGACCGGCATGGCGGTCGGGTCGAACGGGTCCACTTCCACGACCCAGCCGAAGCGGTTGAGTTCGTTGGGATTGCGCGCCATGTCGAAGCGCGGGTCGTGGGGGTGCCAGTTGATTTCCTTGCTCGCCGCGACCACCCCGTAGCGTTTCTGCGCGGGAGTGAACGCCAGGGTAGCGTCGGTGCTGCCGAAGCAGTCGGTGAAGTTTTCTTCGCACGTCAGGTAGGTGCCCCAGGGGGTCTTGCCGTTGGCGCAGTTCTGGAAGGTGCCATGCACCAGTTGCCCGGTGCTGTCGGCCGCAGTCTTGAGCAGGGCATCACCGGCCGCCGGGCCGCTGACGCGGATCGGCGTGTTGCCGTGAACGCGGCGGTTGTATTGTGAGCCCTGGACGAAATGCCAGTGGCCGCCCTTGCGCTGGATCTCGATCACCGACAGGCCTTCGCAGGCCAGGGCCTTGCGCACTTCTTCGGCTGACTGCGGGCTGCCGCCGTGGGCATACAAATAGCGGTAGTTGGTGTATTCGTTGTTGATTGCCATCAACGCGCGATTGGCGTCGTTGGGGAAGGGGAACAGACTCATGCCGTCGTTGTTGTCACCGAACTGCACTTCCTGGGCCTCGGCGCTGCCGTTGCCGCTGGGATCGAAGGCCGGGCCACCGGCCTGCAGTGGCTGCCCCCAGCTGATCAGCACACTGGCCTGGTAGCCGGGCGGCAGGCTGATGGTATCGCTGGTGGCAGCGGCAATACCGGTAAAGCCCAGCAATGCGCTGTTGCCGGCGCTGACCGCGTTGGCCATGGCCGTGCGGGTCAGCAGGTTGCCGCCCAGGAACATCGCGGCACCGCACAGGGCGCCAGCGCCGATGAAGCGGCGACGGCTCAGGCCGGTGATCTTTTCCAGGTCGGTGGCTTGGTGTTCTTCTAACAGGCTCATGGTGATCTCCCTTCAGGTCAGCGAGTACCTTAAGGAGGGATTGTGACGAACAGATTGCAGACCGTGGCTTAATCCTCGTACAGGCTCACTGCGCCACTTGGCCGACATCCAACGCCTTGGGCAGCAGCTTGTTCTGGTAGAACAGGTCGGCAGTCGCCTGCTGGGTCTGGATCACGGCGTTATCCACAGGCCGTACGGGGGAGGGTGGGCGGTTGTCCACATAACGCTCGACCACTGACTCCGGCAGCTCCATGGACTGGGCCAGCACTGCGATGCTCTGTGCATGCTCGGTGCGAGTCAGCGCCTCCGCGCTGCTGAGTTGGTCCAGCAGGTTGTGGATAAACTCGCCGTTGGCCTGGGCATAGGCGCGCCGTGCGGTGTAGATCGGCCCGCCCAGACCCAGGCCGCTGCCATCGGCCAACAGCCGCGCATGACCCTGGCTCAGGGCCAGCGACGAGTAGGGTTCCCAGATTGCCCAGGCGTCGACGCTGCCTTGTTCGAAGGCCGCCCGGGCGTCGGCCGGGCTCAGGTACACCGGCTGAATGTCCCGATAGCTCAGGCCAGCCTTGTTCAGCGCCCGCAGGATCAGGTTGTGCGAGCTGGAGCCTTTCTGAAAGGCGACCTTCTTGCCTTTGAGGTCGGCGACCTGAGCGAACGTACTGGTGTCCTTGACCAGCAAGGTCTCGGCCTGGGGTTTGGCCGGCTCGGCACCGATGTACACAAGGTCCGCGCCCGCTGCCTGCGCGAACAGCGGCGGGATATCGCCCGTGGCCGCTACATCGAGGCTGCCGATGTTCAAGGCCTCGAGCATCTGCGGGCCAGCGGGAAATTCGATCCACTGGATCTGGGTCTGCCCGAAGCGTTTTTCCAGCAGGCCATGCTGCTTGGCCAGGACCAGGGCAATCGAGCCTTTCTGATAGCCGATGCGCAGCGCCGCCGGATCGGCCAGAGCGGCGCCAGCCAGGCCCAGCAAGGCCAGTACGGCGCCCACGCGAGCGAGTGTCTTCATGTGATCGATCCCTTATTGCGCAGTCGAGGGTTTTTCCCAGAGGTTGATGCCGCCTTCCACCGCATGGCGGTCGATCTCGGCCAGTTCCTCGGCGCTGAAGCTGAGGTTGTCCAGTGCGCCGACGTTTTCGATGATCTGCTCGGGACGGCTGGCGCCGATCAGGGCGCTGGTCACGCGGCTGTCGCGCAGGGTCCAGGCCAGGGCCAATTGCGCCAGGCTCTGGCCGCGGCGACGGGCGATTTCGTTGAGCGCGCGAACGTGGGTCAGGTTGGCCTCGCTCAAGTGCCCAGGCAGCAACGAGCCGCCGCCGGGACGGTTGACCCGTGCATCGGCCGGCACGCCTTGCAGGTACTTGTCGGTGAGCAGCCCTTGCGCCAGCGGCGTGAAGGCAATGACACCGGCGCCCAGTTCGTCGGTGACCTGCAGCAGGTCGTTCTCCACCCAGCGGTTGAGCAGGTTGTAGGCAGGCTGGTGAATCAGCAGCGGCACCTTCCACTCCTTGAGCAGGGCGGCGATCTCACGGGTCTTGACCCCGGAATACGAGGAAATGCCGATGTACAGCGCCTTGCCCTGTTGCACCGCCGTGGCCAGGGCACCGGCGGTTTCTTCCAACGGCGTGTCGGGGTCGAAGCGGTGCGAGTAGAAGATATCCACATAGTCCAGGCCCAGCCGTTGCAGGCTCTGGTCGAGGCTGGCCAGGATGTACTTGCGCGAGCCGCCGCCCTGACCGTACGGACCGGGCCACATGTCCCAACCGGCCTTGCTGGAGATGATCAGCTCGTCACGGTAGTGCTTGAAGTCCTCGCGCAGCAGACGGCCGAAATTGATCTCGGCACTGCCATAGGGCGGGCCGTAGTTATTGGCCAGGTCGAAGTGGTTGATGCCCAGATCGAAGGCGGTGCGCAACAAACTGCGCTGGGTGTCGATCGGGGTGCTGTCGCCAAAGTTGTGCCACAACCCCAGGGACAGTGCTGGCAACACCAGGCCGCTACGGCCGACACGGCGGTAGGGCAGGCGCTGGTAGCGATGTTCGGCAGCGATGTAGGTCATGGAAAGCCTCGCTTCAAGGTATGTCGAAGGGCGCCAGATCAGCGCCCATTGATTTCGGGCAGGCCCAGATGCTCACGCAACGTGGTGCCTGTGTAGTGGGTGCGGAACAGGCCGCGGCGTTGCAGTTCGGGCACCACCTGGCGTGCGAAGTCTTCGAGCCCGCCGGGCAGATGCGGCACCAACACGTTGAAACCATCGGCGGCGCCGTTCTGGAACCATAGCTGCAATTGGTCGGCGATCTGCGCCGCAGTGCCGATAAGACTGAAATGCCCACGCCCCCCGGCGATTCGGCGACCCAGTTGCGCCAGGTTGAGGTGCTCGCGCTCGGCCAGTTCGCTGAGCAGTTGCTGACGGCTACGCTGGCCGCTGTCGGTCAGGGGCAGCTCGGGCAGCGGTCCGTCCGGCGGGTAGCCGGACAAGTCGAAGTTGCCCAGCATGCGGCCCAGCAGCGCAACCCCGACCTCGGGTTGCACCAGGTCCTGGAATGCTTCGAACTTGGCCTGCGCCAGGGCCTGGGTTTCGCCGACCACCACGAACACCCCAGGCATGATCTTCAGCTCATCGGCGCCACGACCGAATGTGGCCGCGCGGTTCTTGAGGTCGGCGTAGAACGCTTGCGCGGCGGCCAACGAAGGCTGCGCGGTGAAGATCACATCGGCGGTCCGTGCCGCCAGCGCGCGGCCGGCTTCGGACGAACCGGCCTGCACCACCACCGGTCGCCCTTGCGGTGAGCGGGCGACGTTGAGGGGGCCCTTGACCTTGAAGTGCTCGCCGACATGGTTCAGCTCGCGGCGCCCGGCCGGGTCGTAGTATTGGCCGCTGGCCTTGTCGCGCACGAAGGCATCGGCGCTCCAGCTGTCCCAGAGACCCGTGACCACCTGATGAAACTCCTGCGCCCGGCTGTAGCGCTCGGCGTGGCCGATGTGTTCGGCGCGGCCGAAGTTGCCGGCCTCGGCCGCGGCGTCCGAGGTCACCAGGTTCCAGCCGGCGCGGCCACCGGACAGATGATCCAGCGAGGCGAACTTGCGCGCCACGTGATAGGGCTCGTTGTAGCTGGTAGTGACCGTACTGATCAGGCCGATGCGTTCGGTGACCACGCTCAGGGCCGAGAGCAGGGTCAATGGTTCGAAATGGTCGGAGCGGGCCATCTGGCTGGCGCTGTCGCCGGTGGCTGCTGCCACGCTGTCGGCCAGGAACAGGGTGTCGAAGCAAGCCGCCTCGGCCACCTGCGCCAGGTGCTGGTAATGCTGGAAATCGAGCCCGGCATCGGCCGGCACCTGGGGATGGCGCCAGGCAGCCACGTGGTGCCCGGTGGCCATCAGAAAGGCACCCAGTTTCATCTGTCTGGCGCTCATGTCAGAAATCCTTGCGCAGTTGCACGCCGAAGTAGCGCTCGTCATCACGAGGCACGGCGCGGTAGATATAGCCGCTGCCACTGGCCAGCATCGGCGAGTAGGACTTGTCGGCCAGGTTCTTGCCCAGCAGCGCGACACGCCAGCCATTGGTGTAGTCGGCCAAGGCGATGCTGGCATTCCAGATGCCATAGGCACCTTGCTTGGTGTCCGGGTTCTGGCTGATGTCGTACTGCACTTCACTCTGCCAGCTGTAATCGGTCCCCAGCTCCACATCCAGGCCATTGGCCAATGGAATGCTGTAGTCGGCGCGCACGTAGCTCTTCCAGTCGGGGCTGTAGGGCAGGGTCTTGCCGTCGACGTTGCAGGAAGCGGCCGCGCCGGCCGGGCAACTGAACTGATCGATGCGCGCACGGGTGTAGGCCAGTGCGCCGGACAGCTTGAGGTTCTGTGTGGCCTGCAGGGCGTAGTCCAGCTCGACGCCCTCGGTGCTGACGCTGCCGGCGTTGATCAGTCGCGTCACCACCTGGTTGGCCACGGTGTCGAAGAAGTTCGCCTGGTAGTTGTCGTACTCGCTGTGAAAGACCGCCACGTTGGTGGTCAGGCGGTTGTCCCAGGCGCTGGCCTTGATCCCCGCTTCCCAGGTGTTAGAGGTTTCCGGCTTGAGCGCGTCGGTGTCGCGCGGCTGCATGTTGAAGAACACGTTGTAGGCAGGGCCTTTGTACCCGCGTGAATAGGTGACATAAGCCATGACGTCGTCACTGAGGTCGTACTGCACGCCCAGTCGTCCGGACCAGCCATCCTCATCCACCGAGCCTGAACTGCGGGTGCCCGGCTGGATGCCGCTGACGGTCGTGGCCGAGGTCGACACGCGACGGTGATCGTATTCCAGGTCGTCGTGGGTCCAGCGCAGGCCGGCGATGCCGCGCAGCCGCGAGGTGAAGTTGAGGGTGGTCTCACCGAAGGCAGAGTAGCTGTCGCTGGTGGTGGTGTAGTCGGCCACGCCGCGCTGGCTGCCGGTCGGTGTCACCAAGGTGCGGCGGTAGGTTTCGTCGTCCTTGCCGTGCATGTAGAACAGCCCGCCGACGTACTCCACGAACTCACCCTTGGGCGAGGCCAGGCGGACTTCCTGTGAGTACTGGTCGTAGCTCAGGTCGCCCTTGTCTTCCGTGCCGGGAAAGGCGCTGGTGATGGTCGCCAGGCGGTCGCCGTCCTGCCATTGGGTGTTGTTCCAGCCGCGCCAGGCGGTGATCGAGGTCAGGGTGTAGTCGCCCAGGTTCCAGTCCAACTGGGCCGACAGGCCTTTGTTGATGTCCTCGACATGGCTGCGGTAGTCGCTGGCGATATCACGGCTGTGGCCGCTGGCCGACACAGGCGCCAGGGCGCCCGCGAACGCGGGAGTGAGTGCCTTGCTGACGACGCCATTGGGCGCGTCGTCGTGGCTCTGCATGTAGTCGGCGGCCAAAATAAGCGTGAGGTCGTCATTGGGGGTGAACTCGAGCTTCCCCCGCACGCCCTTGCGGTTGTAGCCATTGACTTCGTGACCATTGGCGCGGTTGTCGACGTTGCCGTCGTAGCTGCCGAACAGCGTGGTCAGCGAGCCCTTGAGGGTGTCGGGGATCAGGCTGCCACCGATACCGAAGCGGGTGCGGCTTTCGTTGCCGCTGTAGTACGACTGGTCGATGTAGCCGTGGGTCTCTTCGGTGGGCGCCTTGGTCACGATGTTCAACACGCCGGCCGAGGCGTTCTTGCCGAACAGCGTGCCTTGCGGGCCGCGCAGCACTTCGATGCGTTCCAGATCCAACAGGTCCAGGGTGGCCTGGCCGGGGCGCCCGTACACCACGCCATCGATGACCGTGGCCACGGTGGGCTCCACGCCGGGTGAGGTGGAAATGGTGCCCACCCCACGGATGAACAGCGAGGTGTCCTTGTTCGAGGCGCCGGTGCGGAAATTCAGGCTGGGCACCTGTTGCACGATGCTCGCAACGCCGTTGCGGTTGTCCCGTTCCAGCTGCTCGCCGTCGACCACCGACACCGCCACCGGCACTTTCAGCAGCGACTCGGCGCGCCTCGTGGCCGTGACCGTGACGGCCTGCAGGCTGACCGACTCTTCATCGCCCTGAGCGGCAAAGGTGGGCATTGCGCCCAGGGCGATGGCCGCAGCGACGGCCTGGGACAATACGGAAGTCTTGATTGCGAAAGATTGACGCTGTGGCATGGCGGGTCGCTCGAACAGGGGCTGGACATTGTTTTGATTGGCGCAGCATTCGCTCGAGCGAGTAGCAGACAGGTCAGCTGGTTAGCGCTAACATGGCGAATAGTGGCGATGAACGCTTATACGGTCAAATACCGTAATTTCTACCGTTTATGGTTATTAGTTATTAGAGGCAGGCAGATGACCGATCCCAAGCATCAGCGCAAGCGCCGTGGTGCTGGCCGCGTGACACTGGCCAGTGTGGCCACCCACGCGGGGGTCTCTGCCATGACCGTATCGCGGTATTTCAATCGACCGGACCTGGTATCGGACGAGCATCGGCAGCGCATCGCCCAGGCGGTGACGGAGCTGGGTTATGTTCCCAATCTGGTGGCCGGAGGGCTGGCGTCGGCGCGGGGCAAGATCGTCGGCATGGTCATTCCGAACATTTCCGGGCCGATCTTCGCCCATACCATTCAAGGCTTCAGCGATACCTTGAGCAGGCATGGCTACCAAGTGCTGCTGGCGTCCAGCTATTTCAGCGCCGAGCAGGAGGAGAACGCTGTGCGTGCCTTCCTTGGCTGGTCGCCTGCGGCCTTGGTGCTGACCAGCCACTTCCACAGCGTCGGCACCGAGAAGATGTTGGCCCAAGCGCAGATACCGCTGGTGGAAACCTGGGACTATCAACCCGAACGCGCGCCGATGCAGATCGGCTTCTCGCATGCTCAGGTGGGCGTCACTTCGGTGCGCTATCTGTACGGCGAAGGCTACCGGCGCATCGCCTTCGTCCAGAACAGCGCAGCGGGCGACTTGAGTGCACTCGAGCGTCGAGACGGCTATGCCGCGACGCTGGCCGAGCTGGGCCTGGAACCCCAGGTGTTCGCTCCCGATCCCTCCTTGGCGCCTTTCGAAGCCGGCAAACAGGCCCTGCATGCCCTGATGGCGAGCCCGACCCCTCCGGATGCGATCATCTTCGCCAACGACAACCTGGCCGCCGGCGGCTTGCTGGCGGCCCAGCGCGCCGGGCTGCGCATTCCACAGGATTGCGCGGTGATGGGCTTCGGCGACTACCCCTTCGCCGAAATGCTCCTGCCCAGCCTGACCACCATCAGGCCGCCTGCGCTGCAGATTGGCGTGTTGGCAGCGACTCGTGTCCTGCAAAGCCTGGGCATCATCGAGAGCGAGCCGCCGCATCTGGAGCTGCTCGACTGCGAACTGGTGGCGCGGGAGAGCAGTTGATACGCAAAGCGGCCTTCGACTTCGCACCTGCGTTTGAAAATGACACACAAGAATGCATTAGCTAACACGTCGGGCTAGGCTAGACTTAACATGCATCGCATGGTTTTGCCTTGCACAGATCGTTTGTCCTGCCAAGGGAGTCGCCACCAATGGCCATCCACAACATTCACGACGCCAAGAGCAATCTGTCGCGCTTGCTCGAACAAGCCGCAGCCGGTGAAGTGGTGGTCATCGCCAAGGCCGGCAAGCCCATTGCCAAGCTGGTGGCCTATGATGCGCCAGAGCCGCGCGAAGCAAAGCGTATCGGTTTCATGCTTGATCTTGTGGTTCCGGAAGACTTTGATGAGCTCGACAATGAGGTCACCAATCTCTTCGAGGGCAAGGTGTGAAGTTACTGCTCGACACGCATATCCTGATCTGGGTCGCCAAGGACAGCCCAATGCTTTCCTCAAAAGCTCGATCCTTGATCGCCAATCTGGATCACGAGGTTTACTTCAGCGCGGCAAGCCTATGGGAAGTGGCTATCAAAAACGGCCTCAGCCGCAGCGGCATAGTGATCGATACGGTGGGTCTGCGCCGTCAGCTATTGCTCAATGGCTACCACGAACTGCCGATCACGGCAGCCCATGGCATGGCCGTTGAAAAGCTGCCGCCCATTCACCGCGATCCATTCGACCGCCTGCTGTTTGCCCAAGCCACTCTGGAAAGCATGCAGCTACTGACGGCCGACGCACTGTTGAGTCAATACGGCGCACCCGCGTTGCAGGTTTGAGCCTTGCTACCCAAGAAGCTCGATATGCAGATATTCGGCCACGCTCTGTGCGCTGGCGTTCTTCAGGTAGGGCACGCGACCCAGGCAAGGGGCCGGCAGGCGTTCGGCCAGGGTGGCGAGGTTGTCTTCCAGGCGTGAGGTTTTCGGTTCGATGATGTTGGCCACCCAGCCGGCCAGTTGCAGGCCGTCGCGGGCGATGGCTTCCGCGCTCAGCAGCGCATGGCTGATAGCGCCAAGGCGCACGCCCACCACCAGAATCACCGGCAGCTTCAAGGCAATGGCCAGGTCCGACAGATTGGCCTGGTCGGACAGCGGCACGCGCCAGCCACCAGCGCCTTCGATCAGGGTGAAGTCGGCCTGCCGGGCCAGCACCTCACGCATGGGGGCCAAGAGCGAGCCAACGGTGAGGGCCACGCCGGCCTCGCGGGCGGCGATGTGGGGTGCGATTGCGGGTTCGAAGGCGACCGGGTTGATCTGCGCGTACTCAAGCTTGAGCGAGCTCTGGGCCATCAAGGCCAACGCGTCGCTGTTGCGCAGGCCCTTGGGGGTCACCTCGCAACCCGAGGCAACGGGCTTTGCGCCCAGGGTGCTCAGGCCCTTGAGGCTGGCAGCGTGCAGCAGGCCGGCGGCCACGGTGGTCTTGCCGATGTCCGTGTCCGTACCGGCGATGAAATAGGCGCTCATCAGGATTGTCCTTGCTCGACGGGTTTGCGCAGCACAGCGTAGACCACCTGGTAGGTGGCTGGCAGCCCCTGGGGTGCACGAAAGGCTTCATAGGCCTGCAGCAGACCGAGCATGCGCACGCGGCCGGTCAGGCCGTCGGGGCGACCGGGGTTGAGGTTGTGTGCGCCCAAGGCCTTGAGCTCATGGGTCAGGCCGCGCACGTCGGCGTAGTGCAGCACATGGGGCACGTTATCCAGGCCCAGCACCTCCAGGCCGCTGTCCGCACACAGGCGTTGGTAGTCGGCGAATTCACGGAAGCGGTTGACGTGCACTCGGCCATCCACCGCTCGCCAGCTTTGCCGCAGCTCGTGCAGCGTGCCCGCGCACAGGCTGGCAAAGGCCAGCACGCCGCCGGGCTGCAAGGTTCTGCGAGCCTCGGCGAGCACGGCGGCGAAGTCACTGCACCATTGCACCGCCAGGCTGGAATAGATCAGACCACAGCTGCCGTCGCGCAACGGCAGCTGCTCGGCATCGCCAGCCACATGCCAAGTGGCACCACCCTGTACCCGCGCGTGGCTGAGCATGCCTTCGGCGATGTCCAGCGCCACACCGACGCCGCTTGGAAAACGCTGGGCCAGAACACGGCTGAAGTAGCCGGTGCCGCTGCCCAGGTCGAGCCATTGCCAGGGTTGCAGGCCGTCTGGCAGTCGAGTGAGCAATGAGTGACCCACGTCCCGCTGCAATTGCGCGACGCTGTCATAGCTCGCCGCCGCCTTGGAGAACGACGCCGCCACCAGCCGCTTTTCCGGCAACCCGAGCGCAGTCTCCCGCCTCACCTCACCCCCTGTAGCAGCGGCGCAAGCCGCGTCATCTGCTACCTCAACGCCTGCGCCAAGCACAATCCCGTTCCTCTCACTCATGCACAAAGGCCCCAATTGCACCGGCGACCCTATCCGGGTCTTCCAGCATGAACCCATGGCTGGCCCGCTCGACCACGCCGAACTGGGCCTCCGGCACCAGCTTGCGCAATGCACTCACTGCCCCGACGGGCACCAGCGAATCGCTCCCGGCAAACAGGTGCAGTTGCGGCCCGGCAAACGCCTGCAACGCGGCACGAGTATCCAGCTCCGCGAGCACGTGCAGGCCCTCGACCAACGTCTGTATCGAAGCCGGCTCAGCAACCGCCAGTCGCCGAGAAAGCCCGCGCGGATCAGCAGCGCCTTGCGCACAGAACGACGCGAAGCGCTTCAGCAGGGTTTTCGGATCCGCCTCGCAAGCGGCCAGAAACGCTTCGAACGTCTCAGCGGGCATTGCATCCGGCCAGTCGGCGCGGGCCACGAAACAAGCGTTGCTGGCCAGGGTCAACAGGCCGGGGCAGCGTTCACCCCGGCGCGCCGCGAGCTCGGCGGCAAGCATGCCCCCCAGCGACCAGCCACCCAGCCAGACACCGTCCGGCACGCATGCGTCGAGCGCATCCAGCCAACCAGATAGCCCCGCCGAGTCTGGCGTGGGCAAGGGTTCGATCTGCACCGGCACGGGTTCAGCGAGCTGCTGCAGCGCAGCGACCAACGGCTCCAGGGCACCGGTGCCCAAGCCCCAGCCGGGCAGCAGGATCAGACGATCAGACATGTTCGGCTCCCAGCAGCGGGTAGCATTCAGCCAGCGCATTGAGCAATTGCTGGACCTGGGCACTGCTGTGCGCTGCCGAAAGCGTCACCCGCAACCGCGCACTGCCGGCAGGCACGGTCGGCGGACGTATGGCCGTGACCAACAATCCGCGCTCCCGTAACAACTGAGACAAGCGCAAGGCACGTCCGGCATCGCCGACCAGAATCGGCTGAATGGGCGTGAAACTGTCCATCAAGGTCAGGCCCAACTGGGCGGCGCCGTATCGGAACTGGGTGATCAGGCTCGCCAGGTGTTCGCGTCGCCAGTGTTCGCTGCGCAGCAGTTGCAGGCTGCGCAAGGTGGCGCAGGCCAGCGCCGGTGGCTGGCTGGTCGTGTAAATGTAGGGCCGAGCGAACTGCACCAGGGTCTCGATCAGTTCCTCGCTGCCAGCCACGAACGCGCCTGCGGTGCCAAAGCCCTTGCCCAGGGTACCGACCAGTACTTGCACATCGTCCATCCCTAGCCCGAAATGCTCGACGATACCGCCGCCGGTAGCGCCCAGGGCACCGAATCCGTGGGCGTCGTCGACCAGCAGCCAGGCGCCCTTTGCCCGCGCAACGGCGGCCAGTCGTGGCAGCTCGGCGAGGTCGCCGTCCATGCTGAACACGCCATCGGTCGCCACGAGCGTGTTGCCGACGGCTTTGGCCAGGCGTGTTTCCAGGCTGGCGGCATCATTGTGCAGATAACGGCTGAAGCGCGCGCCGCTGAGCAGGCCGGCGTCCAGCAGCGAGGCGTGGTTGAGACGGTCCTGCAACACGCTATCGCCTTGCCCCACCAAGGCAGTGACCGCCCCCAGATTGGCCATGTAGCCGGTGGAGAACAGCAACGCCCGTGGGCGCCCGGTGAATTCAGCCAGGGCTTCTTCCAGCGCATGGTGAGGGCTGCTGTGGCCAACCACCAGGTGGGACGCTCCGCCCCCCACGCCCCAGCGCTCGGCGCCCTCGCGCCAGGCCTTGATCACGTCGGGGTGGTTGGCCAGACCCAGATAGTCGTTGCTGCAGAAGGCCAGCAGCGGTTGGCCATCGACCACCACGCGCGGCCCTTGCGGGCTTTGCAGCAATGGACGCTGACGATAGAGGTCGGCGGCGCGGCGCTCGGCCAAGCGCGCGCTGAGGTCGAAGGGCATGCAGGCCTCGAATGGCAGTGGGTGAACGCCGGCCGCTTGGGCCGGCGCAGGGTCAGGCGGAGGCAGCGTCGTAGAAGAGGTCGCTGCTCTTCTGTTCGACCAGGGCTTGTTCGATGGCCGCTTGATGGACTTCGTCAGCGTGTTCTTCGCGCGCTTCTGGGGCGATCCCGAGGCGGGCGAACAACTGCATGTCCTTGTCCGCCTGCGGGTTGGCGGTGGTCAGCAGCTTGTCGCCGTAGAAGATCGAGTTGGCCCCGGCCAGGAAGGCCAGTGCCTGCATCTGCTCGTTCATCGCCTCACGCCCGGCGGACAGACGCACGTGGGATTGCGGCATGAGAATGCGGGCCACGGCCAGCATGCGGATGAAGTCGAACGGATCGACATCCTCGGCGTTCTCGAGCGGGGTGCCGGCGACCTTCACCAGCATGTTGATCGGCACCGACTCGGGATGCTCCGGCAGGTTGGCCAACTGGATCAGCAGCCCGGCGCGGTCGTCCAGCGACTCGCCCATGCCCAGAATGCCGCCCGAGCAGATCTTCATGCCGGCGTCGCGCACGTGGGCCAGGGTCTGCAGGCGCTCGCTGTAGGTGCGGGTGGTGATGATGCTGCCGTAGAACTCCGGCGAGGTGTCCAGGTTGTGGTTGTAATAGTCCAGCCCGGCCTGGGCCAGTGCCTTGGTCTGGTCTTCGTCCAGCCGGCCCAGGGTCATGCAGGTTTCCAGGCCCATGGCCTTGACCCCGGCAACCATCTGCAACACATACGGCATGTCCTTGGCCGAGGGGTGCTTCCAGGCTGCGCCCATGCAGAATCGCGTCGAACCGATCGCCTTGGCGCGGGCGGCTTCTTCGAGCACCTTCTGCACTTCCATCAGCTTTTCTTTTTCCAGCCCGGTGTTGTAGTGCCCCGACTGCGGACAGTATTTGCAGTCCTCAGGGCAGGCGCCGGTCTTGATCGACAGCAGGGTCGAGACCTGAACCCGATTGGGATCGAAATGCGCGCGATGCACGCTTTGCGCCTGAAACAGCAGGTCGTTGAAAGGCTGCACGAACAGCGCCTTGACCTCGGCCAGGGTCCAGTCGTGACGAACGGTTGCAGTTGTACTGGCGCTCATCGGCGATTCCTTGTTTATGCTCGGTCAAGTCCAGGACACGGAATGTCCATGGGCGCAACGCGGCTATTGAGTCGAATGCGGGCATGATTAAGGAAGCGCCATGTACTGTCAACCTGCTGTCAATACCTCGGTTTACAAGTGGATAAAAAGTGATCAGTCCTGCTTGCTGTGTGATGGCGCTTCGGGTAACCCCTATGCGCTCTGCGAGGCCTGCGAATGCGATCTGCCCTGGCTGGACGAGCAATGTGTGGTGTGTGCCCTGCCGCTGGCCATGAGCGGATTCACCTGCGCCCCGTGCCGGCGCCGTCCGCCCGCCTTCGAGAAGGTGGAAACCCCCTGGCATTACGGTTTCCCCGTCGACAGCCTGATCACGCGTTTCAAGCACAACAGCCAGTGGCCCTACGGGCGCCTGCTGGCAGAGTTGACCAGCCACTGGCTCGACCACCGTTTCAACGAGGATCTGCCGCGCCCGCAATTGCTGATCCCGGTGCCCATGGGCCGCAAACGCCTGCGCAAGCGCGGTTTCAACCAGGCTGAAATGCTCGCTGGCTGGCTGTCCAGGGCGCTGCATATCGACTGCGATTCGACCCTCGTTCAGCGCGCGCTCGAAACACGAGCCCAGCAGGAACTGGGTGCCAAGGCGCGGCTGCACAATCTGCAACACGCTTTTTCCGTGATGCCTGACGCGAGGCTGGAAGGGCTGCACGTGACCCTGGTCGACGACGTGATCACTACTGGCGCCACTGCCCAGGCCTTGGCGGTGCTGCTGCGCAAGGCCGGCGCCGCGCGCGTGGACGTCTACTGTCTGGCGCGCACGGCCAAGGCCGAGTAGCCTTGAACCATGACCTTGTCCCCTTTGCTGGCCCAACACATCGCACGTCGTCCGCAACGCATCGAGCTGCTGCGGCATATTGCCGAGCAGGGTTCGATCACCCGCGCCGCCAAGGCCGCCGGCCTGAGCTACAAAGGCGCCTGGGACGCCATCGACGAACTCAACAACCTGGCTCACACGCCCCTGGTCGAGCGCGTCGTGGGCGGCAAAGGCGGCGGGGGCGCCCGACTGTCCGAGGAAGGGCAGCGCATGCTGCGCCTCTACCAGAAACTTCAAGCGCTGCAGGCGCAGGTCCTCGAAGCCGCCGAAGACGCCAACGACCTGGACCTGCTCGGCCGACTGATGCTGCGCACCAGTGCACGCAACCAGTTGCATGGCCGCGTGAGTGCCATCGAGGCGCAAGGTCGCAACGACCACATCACCCTGGATCTTGGCGCAGGGCTGAACCTGCGTGCCCAGATCACCCACGACAGCACGCAAACCCTTTCGCTGGCCCCGGGCGCCGGGGTGGTGGCCTTGATCAAGGCCGGTTGGCTCTGCGTGTTGCCGGTGGAGGTCGCCGGTGTCCCCGGTCACAACTGCCTGCAAGGGCTCCTGGAGCAGGTCCTGCTCCAGGACCAGGGGCCCTGTGAAATGCGCATCGGGCTGGCCAATGGGCAGACCCTCTGCGCACTGTCTCCGCTCGGACCGGTCCGAGAGGGCGAGCCGGTCAATGTCTGGTTCG
>NZ_DJUS01000017.1:303-18527 GCF_002438365.1 Pseudomonas sp. UBA6276 | reverse complement strand
CGGCGTGTTGCCGGTGGCCATCAGCACGATCATGGTTTCGCCCACGGCCCGGCCCATGCCGATCATCAACGCCGAGAAGATGCCCGGGCTGGCGGTCAGGATCACCACGCGCGTCAATGTCTGCCACGGCGTGGCGCCCAGCGCCAGCGAGCCCAGGGTCAAGCCGCGCGGCACGCTGAACACGGCGTCCTCGGCAATCGAATAGATGTTGGGAATGACCGCGAAACCCATGGCCAGGCCCACTACCAGCGCGTTGCGCTGATCGTAGGTGATGCCCAGGTCATTGCTGATCCACAGGCGCATGTCGCCGCCGAACCACCAGGTTTCCAGGAACGGGCTCATGTACAGCGCGAACCAGCCCACCAGCAGGATCACCGGGATCAAGATCGCACTTTCCCAACCATCCGGAATACGCAGGCGAATCGATTCGGGCAGACGACTGACCAGAAAGCCTGCACTCAGGATGCCCAGCGGTGTGAGCAGAAGCAGGCTGAAGATACCCGGCAGATGGCCTTCCACATAGGGTGCCAGAAACAGGCCGGCGAAGAAGCCGAGGATCACCGTGGGCATGGCTTCCATCAGCTCGATGACTGGCTTGACCTTGCGACGCATGCCCGGAGCCATGAAGTAGGCGGTGTAGATCGCGGCGGCGATGGCCAGTGGCGCGGCGAGCAGCATCGCGTAGAACGCGGCCTTCAAGGTACCGAAGGTCAACGGCGCCAGGCTCATCTTGGGCTCGAAATCGGTGTTGGCCGCCGTCGACTGCCAGACGTAGGCGGGCTTGTCGTAGTTCTCGTACCAGACCTTGCTCCACATCGAGCTCCACGACACTTCCGGATGCGGGTTGTGCAGGCTCAACGGCTGCAATGCGCCGTTGGCTTCGACCATGAGCCTGTTGGCCCGTGGCGACAAGGCGTAGATACCGGGACCGTCGACCACCTGCTCGACCAGCAGCGTACGGTGGGCGGTGCTGTGGAAAACGCCCAGCTGGCCCGAAGCGTCCAGGGCGGTAAAGCCCTTGCGACGCTGTTCGGAGCTGATCTGCACGATCGGCGAGTGGCCCATCTGGAACGTACGGATCTGCTTGAGGCGCGGCTCGCCGTCCTCGTCGCGAGCCATGAACCATTGCGCCAGGCCGCCCTTGGAGTCGCCGATGATCAGCGAAATGCCGCCGACCAGTTGCGCGCTGGCGGTGATCTGGGTGTCGGCGTTCTCGCTGAGCTTGTAGCGGCCGTTCATGCTGCGGTCACGCAGGCTGAAGACATCCGCCTGGGCGCGTCCGTTGATCACGTACAGCCACTGCTGGCGCGGGTCGATGAAGATCGCCTTCACCGCCTGGTTCATCTGCGGCAGCTCGATGCGCTTCTGCTCGTTGGTGACCTCGCCGGTCATCATGCTTTCTTCGCGGGTGAGCTGCAGCACGTTGAGCTGGTCGCCGGTCGAGCCGGCCAGGATCAGGCTGGCGTCGCTGGCATTGAGACTGACCCGCTCCAGGGCGCGGCCCTGGGGGTCGAGCGCGATGGGGGCATCGCCATAGGGGTATTCGATCGCCGGTGTGATCGTCTTGTTGCCGCCCGGGTAGGTCACCCGGTAGGTGTGGCGAAACACCAGGGCCTGGCCGTTGGACAGGCCCAGTACCACCAACGGGGTACCGGGCTGGTCCTTGGCGCTGGCAGTCACGGTCACACCGGCTGGAATGGGTAACGATGTGCGCGACAGCTCTTCGCCCGTCTGGGCGTTGAAGAACAGCGCGACCCCCTGCTCCGAAACGCGCATGCCCGCCTCGTTCTGCTCCTCGAGCGCGTACACCAGCGGTTTACCGGCGTCCTGCAGCCAGGCCGGATGCAGTGTCGGCTCCACGGTCAGGTCGGCGCCCTTGAACAGCGGCACGACTACATAGGCGAGGAAGAAGAAGATCAGCGTGATCGCCGCCAGCACGGCCAAGCCACCCACCAGGACGTACCAACGCGTGAAGCGATCCTTGAGCGCACGAATGCGCCGCTTGCGTTGCATCTCGGGGGTGTTGAAATCGATGCGCTTGGGTGGAGAAGTCGGGGTCATCGGGGAATTGGCCAGATCGTTCATGCGCACACCCTAGCGATCCTGTATGACAGAAACATGACAATGAGGTGACGCGACAAAATCGCCGTCCGGCAAAGGGCCGTCGGCGAATAGATGTAGGTTAATCCCGTAGGAGCGGTCCGTGGCCGCGAAACGGTCACCGCGGTACATCAGGTTTCACGGCGGCGCGCTTTTCGCGGCCACAGACCGCTCCTACGAAGTCAGGGTGTCGTTCACTGCTTGGCGACGTCGGCCCCTTCCTTCAGGCCCAGGTCGGCCAATGCCTTGGCAGCGACCTTGGCGGGCAGGGGAATGTAGCCATCCTTGACCACGACTTCCTGGCCCTGCTTGGACAGCATCAGCTTGACGAACTCGGCCTCCAGCGGTGCCAGCGGCTTGTTCGGCGCCTTGTTCACGTACACATAGAGGAAGCGCGACAACGGGTACTTGCCGTTCAGGGCGTTCTCTTCGGTGTCTTCGATGAACTCGCTGCTGCCCTTCTTGGCCAGCGGCACGGTCTTCACGCTGGCTGTCTTGTAGCCGATGCCCGAGTAACCGATGCCGTTCAGCGAGCTGCTGATCGACTGCACCACCGAAGCCGAGCCTGGCTGTTCGTTCACGTTGGGCTTGTAGTCACCCTTGCACAGGGCTTCTTCCTTGAAGTAGCCATAGGTGCCGGACACCGAGTTGCGACCGAACAGCTGCACCGGCTTGTTGGCCAGGTCGCCGGTCACGCCCAGGTCGCCCCAGGTCTTCACATCGGCCTTGGCACCGCACAGGCGGGTGGACGAGAACACGGCGTCGACCTGCTCCATGGTCAGGTGCTGGATCGGGTTGTCCTTGTGCACGAACACGGCCAGGGCGTCGACGGCCACGGGAATGGCGGTAGGCTTGTAGCCGTATTTCTGTTCGAAGGCCGCCATTTCGGTGTCCTTCATCTTGCGGCTCATCGGACCCAGGTTGGCGGTGCCCTCGATCAGTGCCGTGGGCGCCGTGGCCGAACCGGCCGCCTGGATCTGGATGTTGACGTTGGGGTATTCCTTCTTGTAGTTCTCGGCCCACAAGGTCATCAGGTTGGCCAGGGTATCGGAGCCGACACTGGACAGGTTGCCCGACACGCCGGTGGTCTTGACGTAGGCAGGGATGGAAGGGTCGACGGCGGCTACCGCATTGGCCGTGGCAACACCAGCAGCGACAAAGGTCATGGCGGCCATCAAACGCGTGAGTTTCATGCCTTGCTCCTAGCAAATCCAGAAAAGGGTGTTGAATCGGCGCTCAGTATCGGTGGGCCGTGCGAACACTCTATGAAAGGATTGTGACAGTAGGATGAATGGCCATCATCCCCGGCGGGACCCGTTCGCCGGTAGAACCGGCGAACGAGGCCGTCGGAATCAGCGCTTCTTGGCCATCAGGTAAAGCCCGCACACGAAGCCGATCACGCAGATCGCCGCCACATAGTAGGCCGGACCCATGGGGTTGGACTTCATCAGCAGAGTGACCGCCATCGGCGTCAGGCCACCGAAGATGGCATAGGCCACGTTGTACGAGAACGACAGGCCGGAGAACCGCACCACGGCCGGGAAGGCCTTGACCATCACGTACGGCACCGCGCCGATCACGCCCACGCACAGGCCCGTCACCGCATACAGCGGGAACAGCCAATCGGGGTGATCGTGCAGGCTGTGGAACAGGGTCCACGAGGTGGCCAGAAGCGCCAGGCTGCCGAACACGAACACCTTGCCGGCGCCGAAGCGGTCGGCCAGCGCGCCCGAGCCGATGCAGCCCAGACTGAGGAACACGATCGCCAGGCTGTTGGCCTGCAGCGACTGCTTGGGGGTGAACCCGTAGAGGGTCTGCAGGATGGTCGGGGTCATCAGGATGACCACGATGATCCCCGCCGACAGCAACCAGGTCAGCAGCATGGAGATGGCCACCGCCCCGCGATGGTCGCGCAGCACCGTGCGCAGCGGCACTTCGGCGGCCAGTGCCTTGCGTTGCTGCAGCTCGGCGAAGACCGGAGTTTCATGCAGCCAGCGACGCAGGTACACCGACGCCAGACCGAATACACCGCCAATCAGGAACGGGATCCGCCAGGCGTAATCCGACACCTCGGCCGGGGTATAGATGCTGTTGATGGCCGTGGCCATCAGCGACCCCAGCAGGATCCCGCTGGTCAGGCCGCAGGTCAGCGTGCCGCAGGCATAGCCGACGTTGCGCCTCGGCACGTGCTCGGAGACGAACACCCAGGCGCCGGGCACTTCACCGCCGATGGCCGCCCCTTGGATCACGCGCATCAGCAACAGCAGGATCGGCGCGAAGATGCCGATCTGCGCGTACGTCGGCAGCAGACCCATGATCAGGGTCGGCACGGCCATCATGAAGATGCTCAAGGTAAACATCTTCTTGCGCCCTAGCAGGTCGCCGAAGTGCGCCATGATGATGCCGCCCAGCGGACGCGCCAGGTAACCGGCGGCGAAGATGCCGAAGGTCTGCATCAGCCGCAGCCACTCGGGCATGTCGGCGGGGAAGAACAACTTGCCCACCACGGCGGCGAAGAATACGAAGATAATGAAGTCATAGAACTCAAGTGCACCGCCCAGGGCGGACAACGAAAGTGTCTTGTAATCACTGCGGGTCAGCGGACGCGAAGGCGGAGCGATACTCGAAGGCGCGGCGGTCATTTGATGTTCTCTTATATACAAATCCACAGCTTTGTTGCTGTTTAGGGTTTGGCAGTGCAAGCACGATAGCAAATTGCTAGAAAAAGCACATGGCCTGTATTGGCAAACGCAGTAATTGAACAGCGAACGGTCGTTATAGCGGTTCTGCGCCTATATACTGGGCGTTATTGAAGGGTTTTGTGCGAAAACGCAGCTAGCGTTGTAGCCGATTTCGCAGAGGTACCCTGTGTGCGCCAGTTGAAAGAAAAGCCGTGTAGGCTTTTGTCATTGGCGACGATCGATGCGCCACTCCAATAAAGCGTCACGGGTCAGAGGCCCCCCGGCATGATTGAACTCGAACAAGAAGATCCCATTCCCCAAGGCGACCTGGCCTTGCAGATCACCGCGCTGCCGCGCGAAACCAACGGCTTCGGCGATATTTTCGGCGGCTGGCTGGTTGCCCAGATGGACCTGGCCGGCACGGCCATGGCCAGCAAGGTCGCCGGAGGGCGCGTGGCGACGGTGGCCATCGATCGCATGGCCTTCCTGGTCCCGGTCGCCGTCGGTGCGCAGTTGTCCTTCTACACCCAGACCCTGGAGATCGGCCGCAGCTCGATCCAGATGATGGTCGAAGTGTGGAGCGACGATCCGCTGTCCAGCGAATGGCGCAAGGTCACCGAGGCCGTGTTCGTGTTCGTCGCCATCGACGGCAGCGGTCGCACCCGCGCGGTACCGCCCCGGCGCTGATGGTCCCCCAGCGCGTCACCCGACTTTTTGAACCCATAGCGAGAACTCTACATGTCTGAGCCGCAGGTCGAATCGGTCAAGCTCGATGAACTCAATTGCTGGCGCATCAGCACCGATCAGGCCGAGCTGCTGATCGCGCAGCAAGGCGCCCAGGTGATCAGCTACCAGCGCCACGGCCAGCAGCCGCTGATCTGGCCCAACCCCGCTGCCTTCTACAAATCGGGCAAGGCCGTTCGCACCGGCGTGCCGGTGTGCTGGCCGTGGTTCGGCAATCTGGCCCGCAACCCCGAGTCGGTGCAGGCCATGCGTACCGCCATCGACGAAGCGCCCGCTCACGGCTTGGTGCGGACGGTGGACTGGGAGCTGCTGGGCATCGACCGGCTCGAATCGGGCATCAAGGTCGAATTGAGCGTACCGCAGGCCGCTCGCGGCGAACTGCCGGGATGGCCGCACAAGGTCGAGGTCAAGCTGTGCGTGGTGCTCGGCGAGACCCTGGAGATCACCTTGCACAGCCGCAATCTGGACGACCATCCAGTGACCCTGAGTCAGGCGCTGCACAGTTACTTCGCCGTCAGTGACGTGCGCCAGGCCACGGTCGAGTGCCTGGGCGGCTTGACCTACATCGAAACCCTGGACGATTGGCAGCCTCGCCAGCAGGCCGGCGTGCTCGGTTTTGCCGGCGAGACCGACCGGATTTACCTGAACACTCCGGCGCAGCTGAGTTTCGTCGACCCGGGCTGGCAGCGTCGGGTAACCCTCGCCTCCACCGGCTCGCGCAGCGCAGTGGTGTGGAACCCATGGACCGCACGGGCCGCAGCCTTGCCGGACATGGCCGACGACGGCTGGCAGGGCATGCTGTGCATCGAGACGGCGAACGTCTGGGACGACGTGGCCACACTGGCGCCAGGCGCGGCCTGTGCCATGGGTGTGAGGTTTACTGCTTCACAGCTGTGATTTGTGCAGGCAGGTCTGGCCTCTTCGCGGGTAGAACCCGCTCCCACATGGACGCTGTATGCCCCACTGTGGGAGCGGGGCGGGCGGCGAGCCCTCTGCCCGCGAAGAGGCCAGACCTGCAACCTCACAAACTCACAAATCCGACTCCTTCACCACCCTCACCTTCTGCGCATCCAGCGCATAGGCCGCATCGGCCAGGTCATTGCTGACCTTCTCTACCTTGACCTTGCCCGTCACCCACAACGGCGTGTAGATATCGGCCAGTTTCAAGCCCTTGGGGTAGCGCACCAGGATCAGCTGGTTCGGCGGCGGTGGCGGCACGTGGATGCAGGCACCCGGATACGGCACCAGGAAGAACAGCGTGCTGTTGCCCTTGGCATCGCTTTCCAGCGGAACGGGGTAGCCGCCGATGCGGATGTCCTTGCCGTTCATGGCCGCCACCGTCTTGGTGGAATACATCACGGCGGGCAGACCCTTGGCCTGCTTCATGCCGCCTTTTTCGGTGAACGTACCCTGAGCTTCGGGCGAGTCGTGGTCGATTTCGGGCATCCGCTCCAACGCCTCCTGATCGGCCTTGGGCATCAGTTGCAACCAGTCGGTTTCCGGCAATTCAGCGTGCGCAGTGGCTGCAGCGAATACGAGACAGAGCAGGAGAAATCGGCGCATGGCAGGGCCCAGAATGGAAGGTCGGCCATTCTACCCACAGCCCGGATACGACGCAGCCCCCATCGAGGCGAACTCGAGGGGGGCTGCAATACCCGCGGCGTGATACCCGTGGCGTCGCCACAGGCATCGAACGCAGTGGATCAGCGCTTCTTGCTGATCATGCCGTAGATCACCAGCAGGATGATCGCACCGACCAGGGCGCCGAGGAAACCGGCACCTTCGCCAGCCTGGTAGATACCCAGGGCCTGACCACCGTAGGTCGCGGCCAGGGAGCCGGCGATACCCAGCAGAATGGTCATGATCCAACCCATGCTGTCATCGCCAGGCTTCAGAAAACGAGCCAGCAGACCAACGATCAAGCCGATGAAGATAGTCCCAATGATTCCCATGATGTTCCCTCTGATATGAACAGGCTTGATGCCAGGGCTCGATAGCGGCCTTGGCGTACAGCCATCAGAGGGTTGCGGGTCGGCAATGGTTCCTCAACCCGCGATCAGGGCCTGCACTTCGGCGATCTGGCGCTGCAACGTGGCGCGATCGGCACTGCGCACGGTGGCATGACCCACCTTGCGGCCGACCTTGAACGCCTTGCCGTAGTGGTGCAGATGGCAATCGTCGATGGCAGCCACCTGCGCTACCGCCGGGACCTCACCGATGAAGTTGAGCATGGCGCTCTCGCCGACCTTGGCAGTCGAGCCCAGGGGCAGACCGGCCACGGCCCGCAGGTGGTTCTCGAACTGGCTGCACTCGGCACCTTCGATGGTCCAGTGCCCGGAGTTGTGCACCCGTGGCGCGATTTCGTTGGCCTTGAGGCCGCCATCCACTTCGAAGAATTCGAAGGCCAGCACGCCGACGTAGTCGAGCTTCTCCAGCACCCGGCCAGCGTAATCTTCGGCCAGACCCTGCAGGGGGTGTGCGGTGCTGGCCACCGACAGGCGCAGGATGCCGGTCTCGTGGGTGTTGTGCACCAGGGGGTAGAAGCGGGTCTCGCCATCACGGGCACGCACGGCGATCAGCGACACTTCGCCGGTGAAGGGTACGAAGCCTTCGAGCAGGCACGGCACGCTGCCCAGCTCGGCGAANNAGCCCAGGGTGCGGGTCTTGAGGACGGCAGGCAGGCCGATGCTGGCCACCGCAGCGTCCAGATCGGCTTGGGACTGGATGTCGGCGAACGTCGGCGTGGGAACGCCCAGGTCCTTGAACATGCTCTTCTCGAACCAGCGATCGCGCGCGATGCGCAGCGCGTCGGCACTGGGGTACACCGGGACGAACTGCGACAGGAAGGCCACCGTCTCGGCGGGCACGCTCTCGAACTCGAAGGTGACCAGGTCAACCTCGTCCGCCAACTGGCGCAGATGATCCTGGTCGCCGTAGTCGGCCCGCAGATGCTCGCCCAGAGGCGCGGCACAGGCATCGGGGGCCGGGTCCAGAAAAGCGAAATTCATCCCCAGGGGGGTGCCGGCCAGGGCCAGCATGCGGCCCAGCTGGCCGCCACCGATTACACCGATCTTCATATCAAAGAACCTCAGGCCTGACGCGGGTCGGGATTGTCCAGAACGTTGTCTGTCTGCTCGGCGCGGAACGTCTTCAGCGCAGCGTGGAACTGCGGGTGCTTGGCGCCCAGGATACTGGCCGACAGCAGCGCGGCGTTGATCGCGCCGGCCTTGCCGATGGCCAGTGTCGCCACCGGAATGCCGGCTGGCATCTGCACGATGGACAGCAGCGAGTCGACGCCCGAGAGCATGGACGACTGCACCGGCACGCCCAGCACCGGCAGATGCGTCTTGGCCGCGCACATGCCAGGCAGATGCGCCGCGCCACCGGCGCCGGCGATGATCACCTCGATACCGCGGCCTTCGGCCTCGTCGGCATACTGGAACAGCAGGTCCGGGGTGCGGTGGGCGGAAACCACCTTGACCTCGAAAGGAATACCGAGCTTTTCCAGCATATCGGCGGTGTGGCTAAGGGTGGACCAATCGGACTTGGAGCCCATGATCACGCCAACCAATGCACTCATCGTCGAGCCTCTTCTCTTGGGCGCCCGCGGGCGCGTCAAAAAACAACAAGCCACGCAGGAAGACCGGCGTGGCTTGTTATACGAATAATGGCCGGAACAGACCGGCCGAAGGCCGCGCAGTATACCGTAAGAATGAAGATTTATTGCAGCCATCTTGACCGGTCGTCAAATGGCTGCGGAGCACGGTTTTATTGACTTTCCGGTCAGTGAAATCGGCGGTGAATGCTTCGCGGCCACTGGCCGCTCCTACAGGAATCGCGATGGCTTTTCGTAGGAGCGGCCAGTGGCCGCGATGGCAGCACCGCCGACTCGAGTCAGGCACTGCCCGCCGCCGCACCCTCCAACCGCTTCCACAGCAGCCGGACATTGGCCTTGCGTACCAGCGCGCAGCGATACGCGCGGATCTCCAGCGGTACATGCCATTGCGGCCCGCCACACACCACCAGCTCGCCGCGAGCCAGCTCGGCGCGCACGCTCAGGCGTGGCACCCAGGCGATCCCCAGCCCCTCCAGGGCCATGCTTTTCAGGCTGTCGGCCATGGCGGTCTCGTACACCGTGGTGTAGCGCAGGCTGCGCTGGCGCAGCAGCAGATTCACCGAACGCCCAAGAAACGCCCCCGCGGTATAGGCCAGCAGCGGGATGCTGCCCTCGCCTTCCAGGTCGAACAAGGGTTGGCCCTGGGCGTCGCTGGCGCAGATGGGCAGCATCTCGGTGGTGCCTAGGTGCAGCGACGGAAATATCTCCGGGTCCATCTGCATGGCCGAATCGGGATCGTAGAAGGCCAGCATCAGATCGCAGCCGCCCTCGCGCAGCGCATGCACCGCATCACCGACGTTGGTGGCAATCAGGCGTGTGGCGATGGGCATACCTTCGTTGCGCAGCTTGGCGATCCAGCCGGGAAAGAAACCCAAGGCGAGCGAATGCGCTGCGGCCACCTGCATCACTTCGCCCTGCCCGCCTTCCAGGTGATGCAGATGACGCAGCACCTCACCCAGTTGATCGACCACCGTGCGCGCCGTGACCAGAAACAGCTGACCGGCCTCGGTCAACTCGATCGGCGTGCGCGAGCGGTTCACCAGGGTCAGGCCCAGCGCCGCCTCCAGGCTGCGGATGCGGCGGCTGAACGCTGGCTGGGTAACGAAGCGGCGCTCGGCCGCCTGCGAAAAGCTGCGAGTGGCCGCCAGGGCGCTGAAGTCTTCCAGCCATTTGCTTTCCAGGTTCATGTCGGTTCTCGTTTCATGGATTCACCCGCGTGCAACGGCCTGACGTGCCCACGCGATCCCTTGTAGCAGCGGCGCGAGTCGCGTCAGCGGACAACACCGGGAGCACTGGAATACGCCGGATCGCCCTGGCACGTCACATGGGTCATTATGCCGATTCTGCATACCCCAGCAAGCATCAGCATTAGCCGGAAATTCCTTGCAGGCCTAGGATTGCCAGCATTCCGGTGGTTACCGGGCCCCTACAGAGACCTTCTCTATCATGTCCTCCGCTGCATCACTGCGCACTGAAAAAGACCTGCTCGGCGTTCTCGAAGTCCCGGCTGAAGCCTACTACGGCATTCAGACCCTGCGTGCCGTGCACAACTTCCGCCTCTCCGGCGTGCCGTTGTCGCACTACCCCAAGCTCGTCGTGGCCCTGGCCATGGTCAAGCAGGCGGCCGCCGATGCCAACCACCAGCTGGGTCATCTCAACAGCGCCAAGCATGCGGCAATCAGTGAAGCGTGCGCCCGTCTGGTGCGCGGTGATTTCCACGATCAGTTCGTGGTCGACATGATCCAGGGTGGCGCCGGTACGTCCACCAACATGAATGCCAACGAGGTGATCGCCAACATCGCCCTGGAAGCCATGGGTCATCAGAAAGGCGAGTACCAGTACCTGCACCCCAACAACGACGTGAACATGGCGCAGTCGACTAACGACGCCTACCCGACCGCCATCCGCCTGGGTCTGCTGCTGGGCCACGACGCCCTGCTGGCCAGCCTCGACAGCCTCATCCAGGCGTTCGCCGCCAAGGGCGTGGAGTTCGCCCACGTCCTGAAGATGGGCCGTACCCAGCTGCAGGACGCCGTACCCATGACCCTGGGCCAGGAATTCAAGGCCTTCGCCACCACGCTGACCGAAGACCTCAATCGCCTGCGCAGCCTGGCGCCGGAACTGTTGACCGAAGTGAACCTGGGCGGCACCGCCATCGGTACCGGCATCAACGCCGACCCGGGCTATCAGGCTCTGGCCGTATCGCGCCTGGCCACCATCAGCGGCCAGCCGCTGGTGCCTGCCGCCGACCTGATCGAAGCGACCTCCGACATGGGTGCCTTCGTGCTGTTCTCCGGTATGCTCAAGCGCACTGCGGTGAAACTGTCGAAGATCTGCAACGACCTGCGCCTGCTGTCCAGCGGCCCACGCACCGGCATCAACGAAATCAACCTGCCGGCGCGCCAGCCAGGCAGCTCGATCATGCCGGGCAAGGTCAATCCGGTGATTCCCGAGGCCGTCAACATGTGCGCCTTCGAGATCATGGGCAACGACCTGGCCCTGACCATCGCCGCCGAGGGCGGTCAGTTGCAGCTCAACGTCATGGAGCCATTGATCGCCTACAAGATCTTCGACTCCATCCGCCTGCTGCAGCGGGCCATGGACATGCTGCGCGAACACTGCATCGTCGGCATCACCGCCAACGAACAGCGCTGCCGCGAGCTGGTGGAACACTCCATCGGCTTGGTCACGGCGCTGAACCCCTACATCGGTTACGAAAACGCCACCCGCATCGCCCGCGTCGCCCTGCAGACAGGCCGCGGCGTGCTGGAACTGGTACGTGAGGAAGGCCTGCTCGATGACACCATGCTGGCCGACATCCTGCGCCCGGAAAACATGATCGCGCCGCGCCTCGTGCCCCTGAAGGCCTGAGCCGGCCGTACGCTCACCAGGTCGAGGGACTAGACACCTCTCACCTTTTGAGGGCTCCGAGAGCAATTTCGGAGCCCTTTTTTTGTGCCGCTGTAACGCCCTGGGTCAGACATCCCACAAGATGAATATGCCCAGTCCTATGCACCAAAAAGCTGCGCGGGCTTACACCTATGGGTATAGTGCCGCCCTTTTGAACTTGACGAGGTAACCCCCATGCTTGAAGTCATCAACGACTTCCTCTCGGGAAAAGTCCTGATCGTGCTTATCGTCGGCCTCGGTGGCTATTTCACCGTGCGCTCGCGCTTCGTCCAATTGCGCCACTTCCTGCACATGTTCAGTGTGTTCCGCGACAGCCTGCGCAACAGTTCAGACCAGCTCAGCTCGTTCCAGGCGCTGATGCTCAGCCTGGCCGGTCGAGTCGGCGCCGGTAACATCGCAGGCGTCGGCATTGCCGTGACCCTGGGTGGCCCGGGCGCGGTATTCTGGATGTGGGTCACCGCCCTGGTGGGCATGGCCAGCAGCTTCTTCGAATGTACCCTGGCGCAGGCCTACAAGCGCTGCGACCCCGACGGTCAATACCGTGGCGGGCCTTCGTTCTACATCCAGCATGGCCTGGGCAAGCGCTGGCTGGGCATGGTCATGGCGGTGTTGCTGCTGGTGACTTTCGGTTTTGCCTTCAACGGCCTGCAATCGCACGCCGTCACCAGTTCGCTGAACGATGCCTTCGGCCTGTCCACCACCTGGACCGGTGTCGGCCTGGCCGTGCTGCTGGGCCTGGTGTTCTTCGGCGGGATCAAGCGGATCGCGGCGGTCGCCGACCTGCTGGTACCGGTCAAGACCTTGGCTTACATCGCCGTCAGCCTGTATGTCATCGTCCTGCAGTTCGACCAGGTTCCGGAAATGCTCGCCACCATCGTGCGCAGCGCCTTCGGCCTGGACCCGGTGTTCGGCGGCCTGCTCGGCAGCGCCATCGTCATGGGTGTGAAACGCGGCGTGTTCGCCAACGAAGCGGGCCTGGGCAGTGCGCCCAACGTGGCCGCCGTGGCGCAGGTCGAGCACCCGGTCGCCCAAGGCGTGGTGCAGGCGTTCAGCGTCTTCCTCGACACCTTCGTGATCTGCACCTGTACCGCGCTGGTGATTCTGCTGTCGGGTTTCTACACGCCGGGCTTCGAAGGCGATGGCATTGCCCTGACCCAGAATTCGCTGGCCAACGTGGTGGGTGAATGGGGCCGGGTGTTCATCAGTGTCGCCTTGTCGCTGTTCGTGTTCACTTCGATCCTCTACAACTACTATCTGGGTGAGAACAGCCTGCGCTTCCTCATCGGCGACAACCGCAAGGCCGTGCTGGTGTACCGCGCGATCGTGCTGTTGCTGATCTTCTGGGGAGCTATCGAAAACCTGGAGACGGTGTTTGCCTTCGCCGACATCACCATGACCCTGCTGGCCTTCGTCAACCTGATCGCCCTGGCGATGCTGTTCAAGATCGGTCTGCGCCTGTTGCGCGACTATGATGCGCAGCGAAGTGCCGGGATCAAGGTACCGGTGTTCGATGCCCGGCAGTTCGCCGATCTCGACCTGGACCCCAAGGCCTGGCCGGTGCCGAACCCTTCGGCCGCCAGCGAGAAGGGCCAGGCCGCCCAGCCCGTCCAGCGTTAAGGAGCCATCGGCATGAGCATCGCATCCCCTGCCCGTCATGTACGGGTGCTGTACACCGGCGGGACCATCGGCATGCAGGCCAGCGCCAACGGCCTGGCTCCGGCTTCCGGCTTCGAAGCGCGCATGCGTGAACAGCTTGGCGCCCAGCCTGATCTGGTGGTGCCGAAATGGAGCTTCGAAGAGCTGCTGCCGCTGATCGACAGCGCCAACATGACGCCGGCCTACTGGCAGCGTCTGCGCCAGGCCGTGGTGCAAGCGGTGGATGGACAGGGTTGCGATGCCGTATTGATTCTGCATGGCACCGACACATTGGCGTACAGCGCGGCAGCGATGAGTTTCCAGCTGCTGGGGCTCAAGGCACCGGTGCTGTTCACCGGGTCCATGCTGCCGGCCGGGGTGGCGAACAGCGATGCGTGGGAGAACGTCAACGGCGCCCTGGGTGACCTCGCCCGCGGCCTGGAGGCCGGTGTTCACCTGCATTTCCACGGCGCATTACTGCCGCCGACGCGCTGCGCAAAGGTGCGCAGCTCGGGGCGCAATCCGTTTGCCGCTCTGCGCCGCACCGGTGGCGCAGCCAGGGCTGCGTCGTTGCCCGAGGCGCTGGATTACCGCCAGCCACGCCAGCCAGCCAACATCGGCGTGGTGCCGCTGTATCCCGGCCTGGGCGTGCCGCTGTTGCAGGCCGTTCTGGACAGTGGGGTCCAGGCGTTGCTGCTCGAATGCTATGGCAGCGGCACCGGGCCGTCCGACAATGCGTCGTTCCTGGACACGCTGCAAGCGGCCCACAAGCGCGGCATCGTGGTGGTGGCGCTGACCCAATGCCAGGAAGGCGGGGTCGAACTGGACGTGTATGAAGCCGGTAGCCGTCTGCGCGATGCAGGCGTGCTCTCCGGCGGCGGCATGACCCGCGAGACGGCCCTGGGCAAGCTGCACGCATTGCTTGGTGCAGGCCTGCCGGTGGAAGAAGTCCGCCGCCTGGTAGAACTCGACCTGTGCGGCGAACTGGCCTGATAAAAACCGCAGCGCGTCCTTCGCGCTTCTTCAAGGGTTGCGCACATCCCGTAGGAGCGGTCATCGGCCGCGAAACAGGCGCTGCGGTGCGTCAGACAAACTGCGGCGCGCCCTTCGCGGCCACGGACCGCTCCTACGAAGCTTGCACGATCCCGTAGGAGCGGTCATTGGCTGCGAAGGACGTGCTGCGGTGCTGCTGTCACTCAGCAGCCAGTCAGCCTTTCCACCCGCGCTTCGCCGGGGAAGAACCATGGCCGCAAGCGAACGCCAGCGCTGTTGCCGATGAACGCGGCGACCAGCCATAGCCAGCCGTGCAGGCTACCGGATGCGATACCGCTGAAGTACGCGCCGATGTTGCAGCCATACGCCAGACGCGATCCATAGCCCAGCAGCAACCCGCCGATCACGGCAGCCACCAGTGACCTGCGCGGGATCTTCAGGCTCGGTGCGAAATGACCTGCCAGACCTGCCGCCAGCAACGCACCCAACACGATTCCGATGTCCATGACACTGGTGATGTCCTCCCACACCGGCGCGGCCAGCGCCTTGGCATTGGCCGCGGCCTGCCAGAACGCCCAGCTACCCACGTCGACCCCCAGCCCGCTGGCCACTTTTGCGCCCCACAAGGCGAACGCCGAGGTGATGCCCCATGGACGCCCGGCCAACGCCAGTGTCGCGAAGTTCAGCAACGCCAGCGCTACCGCACCCCACACCAGCGGCCACGGCCCGCGGATGAACCTGTTCGAACCGGGCTGTGCGCTGCTCTCGGGCGTTTCCAGCCCCCCATGCCGACGCCGCTCCAGGCTCACCGTGGCCAGTGCGATCACCGCGAACAAAGCCAAGCTCAACACCAGCGCCGGGATCACGCCGAGACTCTTGACGATCGAAATCGCCGGCAGCGAGGGCAGGGCGAACCACCAGTCCACATGGTGCGTGGCGATCAGCGAGCCGCAGATGAAGAACAGCAGCGTCACCAGCATGCGCGCGTTGCCACCACCGACAGTGAACAGCGTGCCCGACGCGCACCCGCCACCCAGCTGCATGCCGATACCGAAAATGAAGGCGCCGAAGACCACCGATACTCCGGCAGGCGCCACCAGCCCCACCACGGTCTGGCCAAACAGGCTGCCTGCGCCCAGTGCCGGGAAGAACAACAATACGGCCACTGCAAGCATGACCATTTGCGCCCGCAACCCTGCCCCGCGGCGATCACGGATGAACACCCGCCAGGCCGAGGTGAACCCGAACGCCGCGTGATAGAGCGTCAGGCCCAGGGCGGCTCCGACCACCCACAACAGTACTTGCCGAGTACCCACCACGGCCGCGAGAAACACCGCGCCGAGCACCAGCAGCGATACCGCCACCAACGGCGCGCCCAGGGCGCGTCGCGGGGCAACAGAAACAGTCGAGCTCATGGAAGCGTCCAGATAGGAAAAACAGTGGGGCAGTATAAAAGCTAATACACCGCCGTGCCGGCAAGCGCTGGCCGAAACCGACCGCTGCCGCACTTACCCTTTTGTGAACAACTTCACTGCAACGTTCTTCATGGGTGCCGGTCAGAAACTAGCCAATGATCGTACCGCAAGCCATTTTACTGTATGTAAAACCAGATGACTGGATTCATCTGTGGATAAGGCTGTGCATAAACAGGGGTATAACCCTGTGGATACCTGTGTGGATAATTTCCGAACGGGGCGATGGATGCGTTCATCGAGACGAACTGCCAAGATGACAGTCATCCACCACCGGAGCCCGAGCATGTCCGACCTTGCAATCCGTCCTGTCACTGCTGCCGACTATTCCACCTGGCTGAGCCTCTGGCAGGCCTATCAGCGTTTCTACAAGACCGACATTCCCGAAGCCGTGACCCAGGTCACCTGGCAGCGCATGCTCGATGAGGCCGAACCCATCAATGCCGCGCTCGCCTGGCGCGACGGCGTGGCTGTCGGTATGGTCCACTACATCTATCACCGCTCGTGCTGGACCATTGAAAATTCCTGCTATCTACAGGACCTGCTGGTGGACGATGCGGCACGCGGCGCAGGCGTGGGTCGCCAGTTGATCGAATACGTCTACGCCACCGCCAAGGCCGCCGGATGCGTCAAGGTGCATTGGTTGACTCATGAAACCAACGGCACTGCCATCGGCTTGTACCAGCGTGTCGCCGAACAACCCGGCTTCATTCAATTTCGCAAGACACTCTAGGAGCTGCCATGCCTACCTCCGCAATCGACTGGAAGCCTGTCAAGGCACCCGTGGCGACCACTATGAATGGCCGCTACATCCGCCTGGAGAAACTCGACCCCAAGCGCCATGGCGAAGACCTCTGGGAAGCCCTGCAAGGGCCGCAGTCCGACGCGCAGCTATGGGACTACCTGCCCTACGGCCCGTTCAACGACCTGGAACTGTTCTACATCTGGCTCGATGGCTATGCGATCAGCAATGACCCGCTCGGCTTCTGTGTGGTCGACCAGCACACCGGCAAGGCCGAGGGCATCCTCAGCCTGATGTCGATCGTACCGGCGCACGGGCGCCTGGAAGTCGGCCATGTCGCCTTCGCCGCCTCCATGCAGCGCACGCCCAAGGGCACCGAAGCCATCTACCTGGCGCTCAAGCTGGCCTTCAGCCAGGGTTATCGCCGGGTCGAATGGAAATGCGACAACGCCAACAAACGCTCGCGTCGCGCCGCCGAACGGGTCGGTTTCACACTGGAGGGCGTGTTCCGTCAGCACATGATGGTCAAGGGTCGCAACCGTGACACGGCGTACTTCTCCATCACCGACAGCGAATGGCCAGCGATCGAGGGCGCGTTCGAAGGGTGGCTGGAAGCGGACAACCAGCCGGCGTCGGGGCAAATGAAGTCGTTGGAGCAGTTTCGCGCAAGTGCGTAAAGCGCCTGTGGATAACTGAAAAAAAGGGGGCCACCCGGCCCCCAGAGGAAAACCTTGCAGCCCGAGGTCAGCCCTCGATCTCGATCAATATCTCGCCGGGGTTCACGCGGTCGCCTTTGGCCACATGGATGGCCACGACCTTGCCGGCCACACCGGCCTGAACCTCGGTCTCCATCTTCATCGCCTCGGTGATCAACACCGCCTGCCCGGCCTTGACCGCATCGCCCTGCTTGACCAGCACGTCGACGATGTTGCCGGGCATCGCAGTGCTGACATGGCCCGGTTCGCTGGCCTGCTTGCGCTTGCCGATACCGCCGCCGACGAACTCGTTCAGGGGTTCGAACACGACCTCTTCAGGCATGCCGTCGATGGACAGGTAGAAATGCCGCTTGCCTTCGGCCTTGACCCCGACGCCGGTGATGTCGACTCGATAGCTTTCGCCGTGCACATCGATGACGAACTCGGTAGGGACCCCTTCACCGCTGCGCGCAACCTGGGCACCTGCCTCGGGGATCGGCAGCAACACTTCAGGTACCAGCGTGCCGGCGGCACGCTCTTCGAGGAACTTGCGCCCGATGTCGGGGAACATCGCAAACGTCAGTACATCCTCCTCCGACTGGGCCAGCTCGCCGATGTCCTTGCGCAGCTTGTCCA
>NZ_DJUS01000017.1:0-213 GCF_002438365.1 Pseudomonas sp. UBA6276 | reverse complement strand
TGGTGATGGTCTTGTAGCGCTCGCCGGCCAACACGTTGAAAAACGCCTGGGTACCGACGATCTGCGAGGTAGGCGTGACCAGGGGCGGAAAACCCAGGTCCTCACGCACCTTCGGAATCTCGGCCAGCACCTCGTTCATACGGTTCAGCGCGCCCTGCTCCTTCAGCTGGTTGGCCAGGTTGGAGATCATGCCGCCGGGCACCTGGTTGACCT
>NZ_DJUS01000018.1:0-6158 GCF_002438365.1 Pseudomonas sp. UBA6276 | reverse complement strand
AGGCTCATCTTGTGCGGGAACAGGCCCTCTTCCATGCCCACCAGGAACACGTAGGGAAACTCCAGGCCCTTGGCACTGTGCAGGGTCATCAACTGAACGCTGTCTTCGTGCTCCTCGGCCTGGGTGTCGCCGGCTTCGAGGGACGCATGGCCGAGGAATGCGGCCAGCGGCGTGAGGTCGGCGTCTTCTTCGCTGTTTTCGAAGTTGCGTGCGGCGCTGACCAGTTCCTCGAGGTTTTCCACCCGTGCCTGGCCTTTTTCACCCTTTTCTTCCTGGTGATAGACGATCAGGCCAGACTGCTCGATGACGGTCTGGGTCATCAGGTGCAGCGGCATCTGCATGACCTTGGCGGCCAGGTTCTCGATCAGCTCCATGAACGCGCCCAGGGCGTTGGCGGCGCGACCGGTCAGGCCCTTGTTGGCCACCAGTTGCCGCCCGGCTTCCCACATCGACAGTTCGGCGTGACGTGCATGCTGGCGGATGGCTTCGACGGTCTTCTCGCCCAGGCCACGGGGCGGGACGTTGATCACGCGCTCCAGGGCTGCGTCGTTACCGCGCCCTTCGAGCAGGCGCAGGTAGGCCATGGCGTTCTTGATTTCGGCGCGTTCGAAGAAACGCTGGCCGCCGTAGATGCGGTAGGGGATGCGCTCGCGCAGCAGCGCCTCTTCCAGTACCCGCGACTGGGCGTTGGAGCGGTACAGAATGGCGACGTCGCTGCGCGCCAGGCCGGTCTTGAGGGCACTCTCGATGGTTTCGACTACGTAGCGCGCCTCGTCGTGTTCATTGAACGCGGCATACAGGCTCAGCGGCTCGCCATCGTCGCCGTCAGTCCACAGTTCCTTGCCCAGTCGCCCGCTGTTGTTGGCGATCAGCGCGTTGGCGGCCTTGAGAATACCGGCCGTGGAACGGTAGTTCTGCTCCAGGCGAATCAGCTGGGAGTCCGGGAAGTCGGCGGAATACTGGTGGATGTTCTCGATCTTGGCACCGCGCCAGCCGTAGATCGACTGATCGTCGTCGCCCACCACCATCAGGCTGTCGCCACCTTGTGCCAGTAGCCGCAGCCAGGCGTACTGCACGGCGTTGGTGTCCTGGAATTCGTCGACCAGCACATGGCGGAAACGACGCTGGTAGTGCGCCAGCAGGCTGGGGTTGTCGCGCCACAGGTCGAGGGCGCGCAGCAGCAGTTCGGAGAAGTCGATCACGCCGGCCCGTGCGCAGGCTGCCTCGTACGCTTCGTAGACCGAGCGCATGGTTGCCAGGAACAGATCGCCGCCAGGCTGGATGTGCTGCGGGCGCAGACCCTCGTCCTTCTGCCCATTGATGAACCACTGCGCCTGACGCGCCGGCCACTTCTGTTCGTCCAGGCCCAGCTCGCGCATGACCCGCTTGACCAGGCGTTGCTGGTCGTCGCTGTCGAGAATCTGGAAATTCTGGTTCAGGTTGGCTTCCTGCCAGTGCGCGCGCAGCAGGCGGTGGGCCAGGCCGTGGAAGGTGCCTACCCACATGCCGGCCGGGTTGATACCCATCAGCTGCTCGATGCGCTGGCGCATCTCGGCAGCGGCCTTGTTGGTGAACGTCACCGACAGGATGGAGTGGGGCGAGGCGTTTTCGACCTGGATCAACCAGGCGATACGGTGCACCAGCACTCGGGTTTTACCGGAACCAGCACCGGCCAGGACCAACTGACGGCCGACGGAGGCGGCTACGGCCTGGCGTTGGGCATCGTTGAGGGAATTCAGCAGAAGGGAGAGGTCATCGCGCATTCCGGCATTTTAGGGTGCGCGATGGAGTTGGGGCAAACAAGAGTTGTCGCTTGCGAGACAAATCCTGCGAGTGTCGGACATAAGGTGCAGATTCGACGTGTGCGCCGAGCAGTGTGCGGCCGTTTTTGCCTGCGCGGCGGGTGCTGAGACGTTTAACTGGGCGATCACCGAGGCCTGTAGTATAACTACAGGCCAGCTACATCCTGGCCCCTCGACTCCTTTAGCGGAAGCTGTCCCTTGAACCTGCTGCAACACATCGACCAGTCTCGCCACCTGCTGCGCAAATCCGAACTCAAGGTTGCCGAGCATGTGCTGCTGGACCCTGCGGCGGTGATGCACAGCTCCATGGCCGATCTGGCGCACAGCGTGGGCATCAGCGAGCCGACCATCGTGCGCTTCTGCCGCGCGATCGGCTGCACCGGCTTCCAGGACCTCAAGCTCAAGCTGGCGCAGAGTCTGGCGGCGGGGGCGAGCTTCGGCCAGTTCGCCATTCACGAAGACGACTCGGTGGCCGACTACAGCCTGAAGATCTTCGACACCACCCTGCATACCTTGATGGAAGTGCGCGAGAAGCTCGACCCCGAGGCCTTGCAGCGGGCGATCAGCGCCATGGTCACGGCGCAGCGTGTCGAGTTCTATGGTTTCGGCGCCTCTGGCGCGGTGGCGGCCGATGCCCAGCACAAGTTCTTTCGCCTGCTGCTCACCGCAGCGGCCTATTCGGACCCGCACATGCAGGCCATGTCGGCGGTGACCCTGAAGCCGACCGACGTGGCCGTGTGCATCTCGCAATCAGGGCGCTCCAAGGACCTGCTGATCACTGCCAACCTGGTGCGCGAAAGTGGCGCCACGTTGATCTCCCTGTGTCCGGGGCAGACGCCGCTGGCGGAGCTGGCGACGGTCAACCTGGCAGTCGATGTGCACGAAGACACCGAAATCTATACGCCTCTGGCCTCGCGTATCGCCCACCTGGTGGTGATCGACGTGCTGGCCATGGGCGTGGCGATGGCCCGCGGTCCGGACCTGGTCAATCACTTGAAGAGCGTCAAGCGCAGTCTGCGCAGCCTGCGCCTGTCGCCCAAGTCGTTGAAGGCCCACGAGGCCCACGAGGACTGAGCGAGGCGTGATCGGTTTAACCCGATGTTCACCGCCCCGTCGCCAAACCTTCATACACCCACGCCACCCTGTACTCCCGAACTCGAACTGGGAGACAGGCAATGGCTCGTTACGTCGATGGCTCGCAAGCGCAAGGCAACAGTGCCGCCCGCACCAAACGTCAGCAGGAAGATCAGCGCCGCATGGAGTTTCGCCGTGCGATCGAAAGCTACGCCGAGCAGCGTCGCCTGCTCCAGGAAATTGGCGACGACGCCCAGCTCAGTGTCTGGCAGACGGTGTCGGCGGATGCCCGGCAAAGCGCTCGACCAGCGTCGTGATCTGCGCCCGCTCAGCACGGATGAACGCGGCGAAGGCCAACGCCACCGGCGACTGACGCCGCGCCTTGGCCTGCACCACGCACCAGCTGCGCTGCAACGGCAGTTCTGCCACAGGCAGCTCTCGCAGCGTGCCTGTGGATAACTCCCGGGCGACGGCGTGGCGCGTCAGCAGGGCCAGCCCCAGACCTGCGATCACGCATTCGCGCTGGGCTTCGGCAGACGCCACTTCCAGGGTCTGCGTGAAGTGCACGCGTTTCTCCTTGAAGTATTCCTCGCAGGCCCGACGCGTGCCCGAACCTTGTTCGCGTACCAGCAACGTATAGGCTTGCAGGTCCTGCAGGCTCAGCTGTTCGAACTGGCACAGCGGATGCTCGGGCGGGGCGACGGCGACGATCGGATTGTTGAGGAAGGGCATGAAGTCCAGGCCCATGTCCTGCGGCACCATCGACATGATGGTCACGTCGTCGCGGTTGTCGCTCAGGCGGCGGATCACCTGGGCGCGGTTGACCACCGTAAGCTGCAGGTTGACCTCCGGATGCAGGGTGCGGAACGCGGCGAACAGATGGGGGGTGAAGTACTTGGCACTGGATTCGACTGCCAGCTTGAGCTGCCCCTGCAGGGAGCCCTGCATGTCGGAGAGCTGCATGTCGAGGTTTTCCAGGCGGCCGAAGATGTCTCGGCTGGCCGCCTGCAAAGCCTGCGCTGCTTCGGTCAGATAGAGCTTCTTGCCCACGTAATCGAACAGTGGCTGGCCCACCAGCTCTTCCAGCTGGCGAATCTGCAGGCTCACCGCTGGCTGGGTGAGCGACATTTCTTCGGCGGCACGGCTGTAGGAGCGCAGATCGCACACCTCGTTGAATACTTGCAGCTGACGCAATGTCAGGCGCATCAGTGACTTACGCATGTCCCGATCCGATGTTCGAACGATGATCAACCAACTATAAGCTTTAGCTAATATGTAACCTAACAAAGATTGATTTTTATTAATCCTGGTACCGCGCTAGCTTGCAGAGGCGACCAGGAAACAACTGGTTACCCAAAGGGTCGGCCACGCACCGACCCGAATGGATTCATCGGTCGAGGAAATTCCAAGTGATAAAAAAGATCCTGATCGCCAACCGAGGTGAGATTGCCGTACGTATCGTACGAGCCTGCGCCGAAATGGGCATTCGTTCGGTCGCGATCTATTCCGAAGCCGATCGTCACGCGTTGCACGTCAAGCGCGCAGACGAAGCCCACAGCATCGGCGCCGAGCCCCTGGCCGGCTATTTGAACCCGCGCAAGCTGGTGAACCTGGCGGTGGAAACCGGCTGCGATGCCTTGCATCCAGGCTATGGCTTTCTCTCCGAGAATGCCGAGTTGGCCGATATCTGCGCCGAGCGCGGGGTGAAGTTCATCGGGCCGTCGGCCGAGGTCATCCGCCGCATGGGCGACAAGACCGAAGCCCGGCGCAGCATGATCAAGGCGGGCGTACCCGTCACGCCCGGCACCGAGGGCAACGTCGCCGACATCCACGAGGCGTTGGCCGAGGGTGAGCGCATTGGCTACCCGGTCATGCTCAAGGCTACCTCGGGCGGCGGTGGGCGAGGCATTCGCCGTTGCAACAGCCGCGAGGAACTGGAGCAGGCCTTTCCACGGGTGATTTCCGAAGCGACCAAGGCCTTTGGCTCGGCCGAGGTGTTCCTGGAAAAGTGCATCGTCAACCCCAAGCACATCGAGGCGCAGATCCTGGGTGACCGCTTCGGCAATGTGGTGCACCTGTTCGAACGCGACTGTTCGATCCAGCGACGCAACCAGAAGCTCATCGAGATCGCCCCCAGCCCGCAGCTGACCCCCGAGCAGCGCGCCTACATCGGCGACCTGTCGGTGCGCGCAGCCAAGGCGGTCGGCTACGAGAACGCCGGTACCGTGGAGTTCCTGCTCGCCGAGGGCGAGGTGTATTTCATGGAGATGAATACCCGGGTGCAGGTGGAGCACACCATCACCGAGGAAATCACCGGTATCGACATCGTCCGCGAGCAGATCCGCATTGCTTCGGGTCTTGCGCTGTCGGTGAAGCAGGAAGACATCGTGCACCGCGGCTTTGCCCTGCAGTTCCGCATCAATGCCGAGGATCCCAAGAACAACTTCCTGCCCAGCTTCGGCAAGATCACCCGCTACTACGCCCCCGGCGGGCCCGGCGTGCGCACCGATACGGCGATCTACACCGGCTACACCATTCCGCCGTTCTACGATTCCATGTGCCTCAAACTGGTGGTCTGGGCCCTGACCTGGGAGGAAGCCATGGACCGCGGTCTGCGGGCGCTCGATGACATGCGCCTGCAAGGCATCAAGACCACGGCGGCCTACTACCAGGAAATCCTGCGCAACCCCGAGTTTCGCAGCGGCCAGTTCAATACCAGCTTCGTCGACAGCCATCCGGAGCTGACCCAGTACTCGATCAAGCGCAAACCCGAAGAGCTGGCCCTGGCCATCGCTGCCGCCATCGCCGCCCACGCCGGCCTGTGAGGAACACAACAATGTCCAATACTCCTGTTTCCAAGCGCATATTCGTGACCGACACCATCCTGCGCGACGCCCATCAGTCGTTGCTGGCGACCCGCATGCGCACCGAAGACATGCTGCCCATCTGCGACAAGCTCGACCGGGTCGGCTACTGGTCGCTGGAAGTGTGGGGCGGCGCCACCTTCGATGCCTGTGTGCGCTTCCTCAAGGAAGACCCGTGGGAACGCCTGCGCAAACTGCGCCAGGCGCTGCCCAACACCCGTCTGCAGATGCTCCTGCGTGGGCAGAACCTGCTGGGCTACCGGCACTACAGCGACGATGTGGTCCGCGCCTTCGTGGCCAAGGCGGCCGACAACGGAATCGATGTGTTCCGCATCTTCGATGCAATGAACGACGTGCGTAACCTGCGTGTGGCCATCGAGGCGGTGAAGGCGGCTGGCAAGCACGCCCAGGGCACCAT
>NZ_DJUS01000020.1:0-28467 GCF_002438365.1 Pseudomonas sp. UBA6276 | reverse complement strand
CGGCGGCAGCATCATCAACGTGTCGTCGGTATCGGGCTTGGGCGGCGACTGGGGCATGAGCTTCTACAACGCCGCCAAGGGTGCGGTCACGAACTTCACCCGCGCCCTGGCCCTTGAATACGGTGGCCAGGGTGTACGCGTGAACGCCGTATGCCCTGCCCTGACCAAGAGCGAGCTCACAGCAGGCATGGCCGACGACAAGGCCCTGATGGACAAATTCGCCGAGCGCATTCCCATGGGCCGCGCTGCCGAGGCCGAAGAAGTGGCAGACGTGATCGCCTTCTTGGCCAGCCACGACGCGCGTTTCGTCAACGGTGTGAACCTACCCGTTGACGGCGGGCTGCACGCCTCCAACGGTCAGCCCAAGCAGGCCTGATCAGGCGTTGATCTGCGCCACGACATCGGCCAGCGCCTGAGCAGGATCGGCGGCCTGGCTGATCGGACGGCCGATCACCAGGTAGTCGGAACCGGCGTCCAGCGCCTGGCGCGGGGTCAGGATACGGCGCTGGTCATCCTGGGCACTGCCCGCCGGGCGAATGCCGGGAGTGACCAGCTGCAGCGCGGGATGCGCAGCCTTCAGGGCCTGAGCTTCAAGTGCCGAACAGACCAGACCGTCCATGCCGGCCTTCTGCGCCAGCGCAGCCAAACGCAGCACCTGCTCCTGTGGTTCGATGTCCAGGCCGATGGCGGCGAGGTCTTCACGTTCCATGCTGGTCAGCACTGTCACGCCGATCAGCAATGGCTTGGCACCGGAGCGCTGTTCCAGCACTTCGCGACACGCCGCCATCATGCGCAGGCCGCCCGAGCAATGCACGTTGACCATCCAGACACCCATTTGCGCCGCAGCCTTGACGGCCATGGCGGTGGTGTTGGGGATGTCGTGGAATTTCAAGTCCAGGAATACCTCGAAGCCCTTGTCATTCAAGGTTTCAACGATGCCCGACGCGCTGCTGGTGAACAGTTCCTTGCCCACCTTGACCCGGCACAACGTGGGATCCAGCTGATCGGCCAGCTTCAGAGCCGCCTCGCGGGTTGGGTAATCCAGGGCGACGATGATGGGAGTCTGGCAGGCGGACATGGCGGGCTCTCTGAAGGCGGGTCGAAATCGGCGCGCATTGTAGCGGATTTTGCTGGCTCAGGGGCGTTGCCACGATTGTCCACGTCGCCATCGGGCGGCGTCGCCCCAGGGCCGGAACGGGCTATGATGGAACCACTGCGACACCCTGTCGCTCCAATCTCTACAAGCGCCGCGCATCTTCGGCGCACCGTTCAAGGAGTGTCCTCATGCCCTGGTATGCCTGGTTGATCTTGTTGGTGGCCATCGGCTCGATCGTCGGTGGATTGCTGGTGCTCAAGCAGAGCGCGCAGAAACTGCCGTTGACCGACGAGCAGCTCAAGAAGGTACACGAACGCAACGCCGAGATGGATGCCAAGGACGCACGAAACCGCTGACAGGTACTCAGCCTCCCGGGTGTCTCTGCGCTTCGGGAGGTTGGCTAGTCACTCTCATGGGTTATCCAAGAAAAAGCTGCATGAGGCTGTGCATAAGCTGGGTGCAATACCCTGCAGGCCACGGCCAGTCAGCGTTTCCAGCCGTCGATTAAAAAACGAGCAGTTTCAAGGGGTTGTACACATTCGACGTGCACCTGCCTGTGGATAAGCTTGGGAGAACACGCTGCAGGCCACGGGCCACAAGGCCCAGCGAAATATGATCATTTTTTGATCAGCTATTTTCTCCACCCCATCCATCTTTGGCTGCGCCCTTGATTGCCTCAAGCAGCATGGCGAACGCCGGATTGTCATTGCTCTCTCGCCAGATCAGGTGCAATTCGCTCTGCACGCCCTCCCCCAGATCGATATCGCGGAACACCACATTCTTGAAAACCACGCTGGTGGCGCAGCGCGGCACCAACGCCACTCCCATGCCAGCGTTGACCAGCGCCAGGATGGTCAGCGACGAACCCAGCCACTGCACGTATTGCGGGGTCACCTGAGCCGAACGCAGCATGCCGGTGAGCAATTCGTTGAACGGCGGATAGGCGGCGTGCGAGTACATCAGGAACGGTTCGCCGTCCAGATCCTGCACACGTACCTGGGCTGCATTGGCCAGCCGATGGGTGGCCGGCGTTGCCAGCACGAACGGTTCGCGCACCAGGCATTCGGTGAGGTAACCACTGTCGAGCAACGGCGCGCGGGCGATGCCCAGATCGATACGCCGGGCACGCAAGGCCTCGTGCTGCTGGTAGGTGTTCATTTCCGACAGGTCGATTTTCACCTGCGGTTGCTTGAGCCGCGCTTCGGCGATGACCTTGGGCAGGAATTCGTACACCGCACTGCCGACGAAGGCGATGTTCACCGAGCCGATGTCGCCATCGGCGAAGCGGCGTGCCGACACCGCAGCTTGCTGGGCACGCTCCAGCAGATTCTGCGCCTCGATGAAAAAGGCCCGACCCGCCGCCGTCAACGCCACGCTGCGCGTGCTACGCGTAAACAGCTCGACGCCCAGGTGATGCTCAAGCAGCTGGATCTGCCGACTCAACGGCGGCTGCGTCATGTTGAGGCGCTCGGCGGCCCGGCGGAAGTTGAGTTCCGTGGCCACGGTGGTGAAGCAACGGAGCTGGCTGAGTTCGAACATTGATTCAACCTCGGTATCAATCAAGTGCCAACTTGAATTGGACTGAAACAATACCCCAAGTTCATGATCGAGCCCTCCAAAAAAAACAATGATCGGAGTGTCGCCCTTGAACGTTCAATCCGGTGCCGTCGACCCCAGCGTGCTCGCCAGCGCAGTGGCCAAGGTCAAGCGGCACGTGCTGCCGCTGTTCGTCGTGATGTTCATCGTCAACTACATCGACCGGGTGAACATCGGTTTCGTCCGCACCCACATGGAAACCGACCTGGGCATCGGCGCTGCGGCCTATGGTCTGGGCGCTGGTTTGTTCTTCGTTGGCTACGCACTGTTCGAAGTGCCCTCCAACATGCTTCTGCAACGTTTCGGCGCCCGTGCCTGGCTGACCCGGATCATGTTCACCTGGGGCCTGGTGGCCATGGGCATGGCCTTCGTTCAAGGCGAGACCAGTTTCTATGTCATGCGCTTCCTGCTCGGCGTCACCGAGGCAGGCTTCTATCCCGGCGTGCTCTACTACTTCACCCAGTGGTTGCCTGCCAGCGAACGCGGCAAGGCCATGGCGATCTTCCTCAGCGGCTCGGCCATCGCCTCGATCATTTCCGGCCCCATCACCGGCGCCCTGCTGAGCGTGACCGGGCTGGGCCTGCATGGCTGGCAGTGGATGTTCCTGATCGAAGGCGGCGCATCGGTGGCGCTGTGCGGGTTCGTCTACTACTGGCTGCAATCGCACATCCATGAGGCCAAGTGGCTGACCTCGGCCGAGCAGACGACCCTGAGCGGGGTGATCGCCGAGGAACAGCGCGCCCGTGAAGCCGAGCATGTGGTCAAGCCGTCGATCTTCAAGCTGCTCGCCGACACCCAGATTCTGGTGTTCTGCTTCATCTTCTTTTCGGTGGCGCTGACCATCTATGGCGCGACCTTCTGGCTGCCGAGCATGATCAAGAAAATGGGCAACGTCTCGGACTTCGAAGTGGGGCTGTTCAACTCTATCCCCTGGATCATCTCGATTGCCGCCATGTATGGCTTTGCAGCCCTCGCCGCACGCTTCAAGCACCAGCAGGCGTGGGTGGCGACGACGCTGATCATCGCCGCTGGAGGCATGTTCATGTCGACCTATGGCGGCCCGGTGTTCGCCTTCGTCGCGATCTGTTTTGCCGCGGTGGGGTTCAAGGCGGCATCGGCGCTGTTCTGGCCTATCCCGCAGGCCTATCTGGACGCCCGGATCACCGCCGCCGTCCTGGCGCTGATCAACTCGGTGGGCAACCTGGGCGGCTTCGTCGCGCCCACCGTGTTCGGCTTTCTGGAAGAGAAGACCGGCTCGATCCAGGGCGGCCTGTACGGCCTGGCCGCGACCTCGGTGCTGGCCGCGATCGTGGTGTTCTTCGCCCGCACCCGGCCTCGTGGGCAGAAGCCCGATGACAAGCCACTGCAACCTGCCGCCGCGCACTGACCGCCGCACCCCCACAAGGAACGGCCCGCTGCGGCGCGCCTGCATACCGAGGAGAACACCTGTGAAGATCAAACGTGTCACCGTCACCCCCATCGCCTTCCGCGACCCGCCATTGCTCAACGCCAGCGGTATCCACGAACCCTATGCCTTGCGCTCGATCATCGAGGTGGAAAGCGACAACGGCTACGTCGGCCTGGGTGAAAGCTATGGCGATGCCCCGGCCCTGGCCATTCAGATGGCCATCAAGGATCAACTGCCCGGCCTGGATCCGTTCAACCTCAATGGCCTGCGCCAGATCGTCGCCAGCACCGTGGCCCGGCACAAGCCGGCGAGCGTGAGCGGCGCCGAACTGGCTCCCGGTTCACATGCCAGCAAGGCCGTGACCAATGCCTATTCGGCCTTCGAAGTGGCGCTGCTCGATCTTCAGGCGCGGTCGCTGAATCGGCCACTGGTCGACCTGCTCGGCGGTGCGGTGCGCGATGAAGTGCCCTTCAGCGCCTACCTGTTCTTCAAGTACGCCGAGCACGTCGACTCGCCCTACCCTGCTGACAACTGGGGCGAGGCGTTGGACGAGGAGCAGATCGTGGCCCAGGCCAGGCGCATGATCGAGCAGTACGGTTTCAAGAGCATCAAGCTCAAGGCCGGGACCTTGGAACCCGAGCGTGAAGTGGCCTGCATTCTGGCGTTGAAGAAGGCCTTTCCCGACCATCCCCTGCGCATCGACCCCAACGGCAACTGGTCGCTGGAGACATCGATCAGGATGGCCGAGTTGCTGGGCGACAGTCTCCAGTACTATGAGGATCCCTGCCCCGGCCTGGACGACATGGCCGAGTTGCACAAACGCACCGGGCTGCCGCTGGCGACCAACATGGTGGTGACCGACTTCGCCGAGTTCCGCCGCAGTGTCGAGCGCAACAGCGTGCAGATCGTGCTCGCCGATCACCATTACTGGGGCGGGCTGCGTGATACCCAGGTATTGGCGAGCATGTGCCAGACCTGGGGGCTGGGCGTGTCGATGCACTCGAACTCGCACCTGGGTATCAGCCTGATGGCCATGGCGCATGTGGCGGCATCGGTGCCGAATCTGGACTATGCCTGCGACACCCATTATCCGTGGCAGGAGCCGGACGAAGAGGTGATCAAGGGCGGCAAGCTGCCGATCGTCGATGGCTGCGTGAAGATCAACAAGACCCCTGGGTTGGGTCTGGAGCTGGATCGCGACCAGTTAGGCATGCTGCATGAGCAGTTCCTGCGCTGCGGGATTCGTTCACGAGACGACGTGCGGCAGATGGCTCGGTACAAGCCTGAGTGGAAGGCGGTGAAGCCGCGGTTTTGATGGTTTGATCCAAGGGCCTCTTCGCGGGCAGAGGGCTCGCCGCCCGCCCCGCTCCCACAAGGACCGCGGTGCATGTGGGAGCGGGCTCTGCCCGCGAATGCTTATGTCTCACCTGCGGGAGCGGGACGGGCGGCGAGCCCTTTGCCGCGAAAGCTTGCAGCGACTCGGAAATCCGTCCATGGCACCCTTGGATATTCGGATTTCCGAACGAAATTTTGACCCCTAAACCCCTGCTACCCGCCCACCTGCCCCAGCCGACCTGGCTCTGAGCCACATCCCCCGCCTTGGCATGACTCATGCTCTACACTCTTCAACGAAACCGGCGCACACCAGCCGCCGAGCTTCGCCGTACCCCGAGGGCCTGCGGGCTCGATAAAAAAAACAAAGTCGAGGATTCACTGATGCGCATCGTTCCAAAACTCCTGAGCGTCGCCATTGCCGCCGCTCTGATCAGTACTCCAGCGTTGGCCGCCGAACTCACCGGCACCCTGAAGAAAATCAAGGATTCGGGCACCATCACCCTCGGTCACCGCGACGCCTCCATTCCCTTCTCGTACATTGCCGACGCGTCCGGCAAGCCGGTCGGCTACTCCCATGACATCCAGCTCAAGGTAGTCGAGGCCCTGAAGAAAGACCTCGACATGCCGGACCTGAAGGTCAAGTACAACCTGGTGACCTCGCAAACCCGTATCCCGCTGGTGCAAAACGGCACCATCGACCTGGAATGCGGTTCCACCACCAACAACGCCGAACGCGCTCAGCAAGTGGATTTTTCCGTCGGCATCTTCGAGATCGGCACCCGTCTGCTGAGCAAGAAAGATTCGTCCTACAAGGATTTCGACGACCTGAAAGGCAAGAACGTCGTCACCACCGCCGGTACCACCTCCGAGCGCATCCTCAAGTCGATGAACGCCGACAAGCAGATGGGCATGAACATCGTCTCGGCGAAAGACCACGGCGAGTCCTTCCAGATGCTCGAATCGGGCCGTGCCGTCGCCTTCATGATGGACGACGCCCTGCTCGCCGGCGAAATGGCCAAGGCCAAGAAGCCGACCGACTGGGAAGTCACTGGCACACCGCAGTCCTATGAAATCTACGGCTGCATGGTGCGCAAGGGCGACGAGCCGTTCAAGAAAGCCGTCGACGATGCCATCAAGGCAACCTTCGCCTCGGGCGACATCAATGGCATCTACGACAAGTGGTTCAACCAGCCGATCCCGCCAAAAGGCCTGAACCTGGGCTTTCCCATGAGCGACGAGCTCAAGGCGCTGATCGCCAACCCCAACGACAAGCCGGCTCCCGACAAGAAGTCGTAAGCACCACCCTGATTTCACCCGAACGCCGCCCGGCGTTCGGGTGAAAGCCTGTGCCCGTGAATCAATTTCCGAGGGGTATTCCCCATGAATTACAACTGGGACTGGAGCGTCTTCTTCAAGTCCACTGGCGTCGGCAGCGAGATCTACCTGGATTGGTACATCTCCGGCCTGGGCTGGACCATCGCCATTGCCGTGGTCGCCTGGATCATCGCCCTGCTGCTGGGCTCGGTACTGGGTGTCATGCGCACCGTGCCGAGCCGCTGGGTCTCGGGTATCGCGACCTGCTACGTCGAGCTGTTCCGCAACGTGCCGCTGCTGGTGCAGCTGTTCATCTGGTATTTCCTGGTACCCGACCTGCTGCCCGAAGGGATGCAGGAGTGGTACAAGCAGGACCTCAATCCGACCACCTCGGCGTTCCTGAGCGTGGTGGTCTGCCTGGGCCTGTTCACCGCCGCACGGGTCTGCGAGCAGGTGCGTACCGGTATCCAGGCACTGCCGCGCGGCCAGGAATCGGCCGCCCGGGCGATGGGTTTCAGCCTGTCGCAGATCTACTGGAACGTGCTGCTGCCCCAGGCCTACCGCATCATCATTCCGCCGCTCACCTCCGAGTTCCTCAACGTGTTCAAGAACTCGTCGGTGGCCTCGTTGATCGGTCTGATGGAGCTGCTGGCGCAAACCAAGCAGACCGCGGAGTTCTCGGCCAACCTGTTCGAGGCCTTCACCCTGGCCACACTGATCTACTTCACCCTGAACATGAGCCTGATGCTGTTGATGCGGGTGTTCGAGCGCAAGCTCGCCGTGCCTGGGCTGATCTCCCTGGGAGGTAAATGATGGACTTCAGTGGAATCACTCCAGCCCTGCCGGGCATGTGGAACGGCATGGTCATGACCTTGCAGCTGATGGTGCTGGGCGTCATCGGCGGCATTGCGCTGGGCACCGTGCTGGCCCTGATGCGGCTGTCGTCGAACAAGCTGCTGTCGCGCTTCGCCGGCGCCTACGTCAACTACTTCCGCTCCATTCCGCTGCTGCTGGTGATCACCTGGTTCTACCTGGCGGTGCCCTTTGTGCTGCGCTGGATCACCGGCGAAGACACGCCGGTGGGCGCCTTCACCTCATGCCTCGTGGCCTTCATGATGTTCGAGGCCGCGTACTTCTGTGAAATCGTGCGCGCCGGTGTGCAGTCCATTTCCAAGGGCCAGATGGGCGCGGCGCAAGCGCTGGGCATGAACTACGGTCAGACCATGCGCCTGATCATCCTGCCCCAGGCGTTTCGCAAGATGACCCCGCTGCTGTTGCAGCAAAGCATCATCCTGTTCCAGGACACCTCGCTGGTCTACACCGTCGGCCTGGTGGACTTCCTCAACTCGGCGCGTGCCAGCGGCGACATCATCGGTCGGGCCAACGAGTTCCTGATCTTCGCCGGCGTGGTGTACTTCGTCATCAGTTTCAGCGCCTCCCTTCTGGTCAAGCGTCTGCAAAAAAGGTTAGCCGTATGATCTCCATCAAGAACATCAACAAGTGGTATGGCGACTTCCAGGTGCTCACCGATTGCAGCACCGAGGTCAAGAAAGGCGAAGTGGTCGTGGTGTGCGGTCCCTCGGGTTCGGGCAAGTCGACCCTGATCAAGTGCGTGAATGCCCTGGAGCCTTTCCAGAAGGGCGACATCGTGGTCGACGGCACCTCCATTGCCGACCCCAAGACCAACCTGCCCAAGCTGCGCTCGCGGGTGGGCATGGTGTTCCAGCATTTCGAGCTGTTTCCGCACCTGACCATCACCGAAAACCTGACCATCGCGCAGATCAAGGTGCTGGGCCGCAGCAAGGAAGAAGCCACGAAAAAGGGCCTGCAACTGCTCGAACGCGTCGGCTTGTCGGCCCACGCGCACAAGCACCCCGGCCAACTGTCCGGTGGCCAGCAGCAGCGTGTGGCGATCGCCCGTGCGCTGGCGATGGATCCGGTAGTCATGCTGTTCGACGAGCCGACTTCGGCGCTCGACCCGGAAATGGTCAACGAAGTGCTCGACGTGATGGTGCAACTGGCCCACGAAGGCATGACCATGATGTGCGTAACCCACGAGATGGGTTTCGCGCGCAAGGTCGCCAACCGGGTGATCTTCATGGACCAGGGACAGATCGTCGAAGACTGCCCCAAGGAAGAGTTCTTCGGCGATGTCAGCGCGCGCTCCGACCGCGCTCAGCAATTCCTCGCCAAGATCCTGCAGCACTGATGACCGGCCGTCCCGCGCCCGCGCTGTCGGGCGCGGGACGCTGGCTGCTTGAAGGCGACTGTGATGAAATGCCTGCCCGCCACAAAGCCTGACCTGATCGTGAAGCCCCGCCTGATTCGCCAGCTGTTCCTGCCGCCCCTGATCCTGCTGTTGACGCTGGGCCTGGGCTACGTGGGCTTTCTGGTCAGCGAGCACAACAGCATTCGCGCCCTCTCCGAGAACGGCGAGCGCCAGCTCGAACTGCACGCGCGTGCGGTCGAAAGCGAAATCACCAAGTACACCTACCTGCCCAGCCTGCTGGAGCTCGAAGACAGCGTCTCGACCCTGCTCAACGACCCCGACGGCGAACATCGCCAAGCGGTCAACGACTACCTGGAAGGCCTGAACCGACGCAGCCGCAGCCGCGCCATCTATGTGCTCGACACCACCGGCCGCGTGCAGGCCACCAGCAACTGGCGCGATGCCGACAGCTTTCTCGGCGAGGACCTGTCCTTCCGTGGTTACTTCCAGGCGGCCATTCGTGGTCAGCCGGGTCGCTTCTACGGCATCGGCAGCACCACTGGCGAGCCTGGCTATTTCCTCGCCCATGGCCTGGAGGAACACGGCAAGCTGATCGGCGTGGCAGTCATCAAGGTGCGCCTGGAGGCGCTGGAAGAACGCTGGCAGAAAGCTCGGCTGGAAGCCTTCGTCAGCGACGAGAACGGCATCATCATCCTCTCCAGCGATCCGGCACGGCGGCTGAAGTCCATACGCCCGCTGACCCCGGAAATCAAGGAGCGCCTGGCGCGCAGCCTGCAGTATTACTGGTGGCCGCTCAACGAGCTCGAACCCCTCGCCCGCCAGAGCCTGGCCGATGGCGTGGAGCTGCTGACCTTCGCCACCCACACCGACAAGCCGGGCAAGGACATCAACGTCACCTACCTGTCGCAGTCGCGGCGCCTGGCCGACACACCCTGGCGCTTCACCCTGCTCACGTCCCTGCAGGACCTGCGCCACGAAGCCATCGTCCAGGGCGTGCTGGTGGCCGTGGCGTTTGCCTTGCTGGCCTTCCTGCTGATCGCCTGGAACGAACGACGCAAGGTGCTGGCCACGCGCCTGGCCGCTCGTGAGGCATTGGAACAGGCCAACAGTCACCTAGAGCGCCGCATCGCCGAGCGAACCCAGGACCTGCGCGCCAGCAACGAACGGCTCAAGGGCCAGATCCGTGAACGCCGTCAGGCCGAGGAAACCCTGCGCAAGGCCCAGGATGAACTGGTCCAGGCAGGCAAGCTGGCGGCCATCGGGCAGATGTCGACCAGCATCGCCCACGAGCTCAACCAGCCGCTGGCAGCGCTGCGCACCTTGTCGGGCAATACCGTGCGCTTCCTGGAGCGCGGAGCGCTGGACACGGCCAGCACCAACCTGAGCACCATGAACGAACTGATCGATCGCATGGGCCGCATCACCGCCAGCCTGCGCTCCTTCGCCCGGCGTGGCGACGACAAGGGCCAGGCCAGTCTGGGCAAGGCCCTGGACGGTGCGCTGCAGGTGCTGTCCAGCCGCATCGAGGCCAGCCACCTGAGCGTGCAACGCACGTGCGCCGAGCTGCAACTGGCCATCGACCAGACCCGTCTCGAGCAGATTCTGGTCAACCTGATCGGCAACGCGCTGGATGCCACCGCTGGCGCATCGGAACCGACGCTGTGGCTGGACGGCCGCATGGAGGGTGAGCGCTACGCCCTGCGCGTGCGCGACAACGGCCACGGCATCGATGTCGAGACCCGCAAGCACCTGTTCGAACCGTTCTTCACCACCAAGCCCGGCGATCACGGCCTTGGCCTTGGCCTGACCCTGTCGGCCAGCCTGGCGGCCGCCGCCGGTGGCAACCTGGCCGTCGAGCACCCGGCCGACGGTGGCACCACTTTCATTCTCAGCCTGCCGCTTGCGGCAGCGTCGCCCAGCGAGTCGCCATGAACGCCTTGACCGTCCTGATCGTCGAAGACGACCCCCATGTACTGCTCGGCTGCCAGCAGGCCCTGGCGCTGGAAGACATTCCCAGCCAGGGCGTGGCCAGTGCCGAGGCCGCGCTGGCGTGCATCGGCGACGACTTCGCCGGCATCGTCGTCAGCGATATCCGCCTGCCCGGCATGGACGGCCTGGAACTGCTGAGCCAACTCAAGGCGCGTGACCCCAGCCTGCCGGTGGTGCTGATCACCGGCCATGGCGACATTTCCATGGCGGTAGGTGCCATGCGCAGCGGCGCCTACGACTTCATGGAAAAGCCCTTCTCGCCCGAACGCCTGGTGGACGTGGTCCGCCGCGCGCTGGAGCAGCGCGGCCTGGCCCGCGAGGTCAGCTCGTTGCGTCGGCAACTGGCCGAGCGCAGCTCCCTGGAAGGTCGCATCATCGGCCGCTCGCCGGCCATGCAGAACCTGCGCGAGCTGATCGCCAATGTCGCGGACACTTCGGCCAACGTGCTGATCGAAGGCGAAACCGGCACTGGCAAGGAGCTGGTCGCCCGCTGCCTGCACGACTTCAGCCGCCGTCAGCCACAGCCGTTCGTGGCGCTCAACTGCGGCGGGCTGCCGGAACAGTTGTTCGAAAGCGAGATTTTCGGTCACGAGGCCAATGCTTTCACCGGTGCCGGCAAGCGCCGCATCGGCAAGATCGAACACGCCGACCAGGGCACGCTGTTCCTCGACGAAGTGGAAAGCATGCCCATCCCCTTGCAGATCAAGCTGCTGCGGGTGCTGCAGGAGCGCACCCTGGAACGCCTGGGTTCGAACCAGAGCATTGCCGTGGATTGCCGCCTGATCGCTGCCACCAAGTCGGATCTGGACGCGTTGAGCCGGCAGAACCAGTTCCGAAGCGATCTGTATTACCGCCTCAACGTGGTCACGCTGGAGCTGCCGCCACTGCGCGAGCGTCGTGAGGACATTCTCGAGCTGTTCCAGCATTTTCTGCAGCTGGCCGCCTTGCGCTTCGACCGCGAGCCGCCGGAACTCGATGCGCAGACGGTGTCGCGCCTGATGAGCCACGACTGGCCCGGCAACGTCCGCGAACTGCGCAACGTGGCCGAGCGCTATGCGTTGGGCCTGCCGGCCTTCAAGAAGAACGGTGCGGCCAGCGTGGTCAGCCTGGGCTTCTCCGAAGCGGTTGAGGCGTTCGAGCGCAACTTGCTGACCGAGGCTCTGCAGCGAACCGCGGGCAACCTCAGCCAGGCCAGCCAGGAGCTGGGCATGGCCAAGACCACCCTGTTCGACAAGGTCAAGAAGTACGGGCTGAACTGATGGGTGTGGTTGGCTTGCGGGCCTCTTCGCGGGCAGAGACCCGCTCCCACAGAGACCTAGTGAGCCTTTACTTGTGGGAGCGGGTCTCTGCCCGCGAAGAGGCCCTACCTGACACCCCAAAACCCGTTACAACCCCGCCAACACCGCTTCCCGCTGCCGCTGCTGCGCCAGGTACGGCAGGACCGCCCCCAACAGCGGCGCCTTGAAGGCCTCCTGGAAGCGATGCGCCAACCCCGGTATCAGCCGCAACTGGCTGCCCTTGATATGCGCCGCCAGATGCACCCCATGCATCACCGGCAGCAGCGGATCGGCCGTGCCATGCACCACCAGCGTCGGCACCCGCAGGCGGTTGAGCAAGGCCACCCGGCTGGGCTCGGCGAGAATCGCCATGATCTGTCGCTGCACCCCCAGTGGATTGAACGCACGGTCGTATGACACCTGCGCCTGATGCAGCAGCTCGGCGCGATCATCGGCGATCTGCGGGCTGCCCAATGCTGCCAGCAAGTCAGCCTGCTGCTGCAGCGCCAACTCCCGGCTCGGCGCGCTGCGCTTGGCCAGCAGCTGAAGCAAGGCTGGACGCGGCTCCGGCAGGCCCGGCGCGCCGGAGCTTGACATGATCAGCGTCAGGCTCTGCACCCGCTGCGGCGCACGATCGGCCAGGTGCTGCGCGATCATCCCGCCCATGCTCGCGCCCAACACGTGGAAGCGCTGCACCTGCAGCGCATCCATCAAACCCAGCGCGTCATCGGCCATGTCGGTCAGGCTGTACGGCGCCGACACCGCCAGGCCCAGCTTGTAGCGCAGCACCTCGAAGGCCAGGTTGGCCGACGGCGGCGGCTGCGACCAGGTCGACAGGCCAACATCGCGATTGTCGTAGCGAATTACCCGAAAGCCCTGCTCACACAGGGCGCTGACCACTTCGTCGGGCCAGTCGATCAGTTGCCCACCCAGCCCCATCACCAGCAACAGCGCTGGGTCCTGGACGCGACCGATACTTTGATAGGCCAGGCTGACCTGAGCCAGTGAAGCGTGTTGAAGCGGAACATCGACATCGCAGCGTTCAGCTGCAAAAACCCACTGACCGCACAGCAGCGCGGTCAGAAACACCCATAGACGCATGACTTACACCAGAACGCAGAACCCCATTGAGGCGCGAGTCTGATGACTTTTCGTACATCGCGCTGCCACACTTCTGTGACCGTTTGATGAACTCCGCTGTACGGTCTGTGGTACGCGCTCAGGCCAGCCGCTGCCGGGCCTGGCGCGCGGCCGCGACCATGTTGACCAGCGCCGCTTCGGTTTCGGGCCAGGCACGGGTCTTCAGCCCGCAGTCGGGGTTGACCCATAACCGTTCGGCCGGGATACGCGCTGCGGCCAAGGTCAGCAAGCGCAGCATCTGTTCGGTGTCCGGGACCCGCGGTGAATGGATGTCGTACACGCCTGGACCAATGTCATTGGGGTACTCGAACGCTTCGAAGGCCTGCAACAACTCCATGTCCGAGCGCGAGGTCTCGATGGTGAAGACATCCGCGTCCATGGCAGCGATGGCCTCGATCACGTCGTTGAATTCGCTGTAGCACATGTGCGTGTGAATCTGCGTCGCATCGGCCACGCCACTGGCGCATAGCCTGAACGCTTGCACGGCCCATTCCAGGTAGGCCGGCCACTGGGCCCGGCGCAGCGGCAGCCCCTCGCGAAACGCCGCCTCATCGATCTGGATGATGCGGATCCCGGCGCGCTCCAAGTCTTGCACTTCGTCGCGAACCGCCAGGGCCAACTGCCGTGCCTGGACTTCCCGCGGCATGTCTTCGCGGGCGAACGACCACATCAGCAGGGTCACCGGACCGGTCAGCATGCCCTTGACCCACTTGCCGGTCTGCCGCTGGGCATAGGTGATCCAGTCCACGGTCATGGCGCGCTCGCGGCTGATGTCACCATAGATGACCGCCGGTTTGACGCAGCGCGAACCATAGCTTTGCACCCAGCCGAAACGCGTGATCAGGTAGCCATCCAACTGCTCGGCGAAGTACTCGACCATGTCGTTGCGCTCGGCCTCGCCATGCACCAGCACATCCAGACCCAGACGCTCCTGGACCTGGATCGCATGGCGAATCTCGACGTGCATCGCGTCGGTGTAGTCATTGGCCGAGAGCTTGCCGGACTTGTACGCTTGGCGGGCCAGACGAATCGACGCGGTTTGCGGAAAGGAACCGATGGTAGTGGTAGGAAACGCCGGCAAGCGCAGGTGCGCCCGCTGTACGTCGATGCGTGTGGCGAAGGCCGACGAACGTTGCGTGTCGGCAGGCGTCACCGCTGCGAGGCGCGCTTGCACGGCCGGCTTGTGAATGCGCGGTGAGTGCTCGCGACTGACCCGTACCGCCTGACTCTGCGCCAGCGCCTGCTTTACCTGCAGCGCTTCGGGCGTATTCAGGGCCTGCACGAGCACGGCGATTTCCTCGCACTTCTGCACGGCGAAGGCCAGCCAGCTCTTGAGTTCGGCATCGAGCCGGTCCTCTCGGCGCACATCGACCGGGCTGTGCAGCAACGAGCAGGAACTGGCCACCCACAGATTGGCGCCGAAACGCTCGCGGGCCTGCTGCAGGTGCGCAAGCGCCGCCTCCAGGTCGCAGCGCCAGACGTTGCGGCCGTTGACCACTCCGAGCGACAGGACCTTGTAGGTGGGCAGGCGGTCGAGCACTGCCGGCAGTTGCTCGGGCGCGCGCACCAGGTCGACGTGCAGGCCATCTACCGGCAGGCCCGCAGCCAGGCCGAGGTTGTCGTCCAGGCTGGCGAAGTAGGTCGCCAGCAGCTTCTTCAGCGGTGAGTATTGGAGAATGTGGTAGGCGCGCTCGAACGCATTCTTCCAGTCCTGGGGCAAATCCAGGCCCAGGATCGGTTCGTCGATCTGCACCCATTCCACCCCTTGCCGGGCCAGGCGCGAAAGGATCTCACCGTACACCGGCAACAGCCGTTCCAGCAGGTCGAGCTTGTCGAAGGCCGAGCCCTTGGCCTTGCCTAGCCACAGGTACGTGAGCGGCCCGATCAGCACGGGCTTGACCTTGTGACCGAGCGCGACCGCCTCGTCGACCTCTTCGAACAACTGCTCCCAACTGAGCACGAAGCGCTGGTCGGCAGAAAATTCAGGCACCAGGTAGTGGTAGTTGGTATCGAACCACTTGGTCAGCTCCAAAGCATGCTGGGTCTCGCCCGCTGCACCGCCGCAACAGCTTCCGGCACCACGCGCCATGGCGAACAACGTGTCGAGCGTGGGCCTGCCATCGGCACCCAGGGCATCGGCGAAACGGCTGGGCACCACGCCGAAGGCAGCCGAGTGCGCGAGCATCTGGTCATACCAGGCGAAGTCACCCACCGGCAGCAACTCGATGCCAGCCTGCGCTTGCAACTGCCAGTGGCGGGCGCGCAGCTCGCGGCCGGTCTGACGCAGGGCTGCCTGGTCAAGATCGCCTTTCCAATACGCTTCGAGCGCCTTCTTCAGTTCGCGGTCAGCGCCGATGCGAGGAAATCCGAGGGTGTGGGCCAGTGCCATGAGTGCAGCTCCTTGTAAATGATGGCGCCATTGTCGACAACCACACCAACATGAGACAAACTCAATCTTTTCGTGTTGATCACAAGTTCTACTCATGGAGACCAAGGTGCTCGAAATCCGTCACCTGAAAACCCTGCACGCCCTGCGCGAGGCCGACAGCCTGGTGGAAGCCGCCGAGCGCCTGCACCTGACCCAGTCGGCGCTGTCCCACCAGTTCAAGGAACTGGAGGAGCGCCTGGGTATGCAACTGTTCGTGCGCAAGACCAAACCTATTCGCTTCACCAGCGCCGGGCTGCGCCTGCTGCAGCTGGCCGACGCCACACTGCCGTTATTGCGCGGCGCCGAGCGTGACATCGCTCGTCTGGCCGGCGGCACCGCAGGTCGGCTGCACATGGCCATCGAATGCCACAGCTGTTTCCAGTGGCTGATGCCGACCATCGACCAATTCCGCGATGCCTGGCCGGAAGTGGAACTGGACCTGGCCTCCGGCTTCGCTTTCGCACCCTTGCCGGCCCTCGCCCGTGGCGACCTGGACCTGGTGGTGACCTCCGACCCGCTGGAGCTACCGGGCATTACCTATGTCCCGCTGTTCACCTACGAGGCCATGCTGGCGGTGGCCAACCAGCACGTACTGGCAAGCAAACCCTTCATCGTGCCCGAAGACCTGGCCAGCGAAACCCTGATCACCTACCCGGTGGAGCGCGACCGGCTGGACATCTTCACGCGCTTCCTCGAACCGGCCGACATCGAGCCGGCGCAGGTGCGCACCTCCGAGCTGACAGTGATGATGATGCAGTTGGTGGCCAGCGGTCGCGGCGTCTGTGGCATGCCCCACTGGGCGCTGCACGAATACAGTTCGCGCGGCTATGTGAAGGCCAAGCGCCTGGGCGACAAGGGCCTGTTTGCCACGCTGTATGCAGCGGTGCGCACCGACATGCTCGACGCGCCCTACATGCGTGACTTCCTGCTGACTGCCAAGGACACCTCGTTCTCCACCCTGGACGGCGTCAGCGCCGTACGTTGAGTCCGGCAGGCCAAGCACTATTTAAGTAGCGCCCTGGCGCCTCGCTCACGGTTCGTAATGGCGAGCGCGATGACCCTGCCGGTCATCGCCTCGACATCAGGAAACCGTCCACATGAGCGATGCCCCTACCCCTTTCGTTGCCCGTGCGCTGACGTACCGGGCCTATCCGATGCGCCACGACAACCTGCTGCAGGAGGGCTCCCTGCTCTGGCAGCGCGCACGCAATCGCCTGCAAGCCCTGCTTGCGCAAGCGCCACGTGCGGTCGATACGTTACCGGCGCGGCCGCCAGCGCTGAACGATCAGACGCTGGAGGATCACCGCCGGCAACACTGGATCGACTATTGGAACGGCCGCGCGCCCTATGCGGCAGTTTCGCGTCGAGCGGAGGCGGAGCAGGCGTTCCTCGACCACCTGCATGCCGCTGCGCAACTGGCTTACTACCACGGCCAACTGAACCACACCCAGTTACGGCCGCTGCTGACCCTGCTCGAAGGCGGCAGCGAAATCCGATCACAACACATCTACGTAGAGACCGTTGCCTTGCAGACGCCCGACGGCACTCGCGTGAAAACGGCAGGTGCACTTCTACTGACTGTGGACAGCGACACCCCGGTGGCGCAGTTGCTCTACCTGCCCTCACGCAACCCCGCGTTGCAGGCTTTCGCCGATCGTCAATCGCTGCAGACCTACCTGCTGCAGGATCGCCGCCAGATCTGGTCCCACGCGAATCTGCGCGCCGATGCCGCCGTGGAGCTCAGCTACCAGCCTGCCCAGCTCTCCAGCGCCTGCAAGCAGTGGTTGAGCCACAGCCGCTTGCTCTATCTGAAGACGGCGCGCTCGGGCAGTAACGGCGAGAGCGCAGAAGAAGACGACGCGGCAGTCCTGCCCACAAACGCCGTACCGTTCGCCGACCTGCCCGCCTTCGATGCGCCCGAACCGGCAGAGGGTGCCGACAACTTCACGGCGTTCGGCAGCCTCAGCCCGGACATTCCCCAAAGCCATCGCTGGGCAGAGCTCAAACGTCAGCATCAGGCCATGCTGAACCTGCTCGGGGACGACCTGCGAGCAGGCTCCGAAAGCCCGGGATGGGTACGCCTCAAGGATCTGCTGGCCGCCCTGTCCGCTGCCCAGGAACGCGCAGCACAGGCTGCGGCCGGGCTGTTGGCAGCGCAGCAGCTGGAAGATCTCTACCGCCTGCGCTATTTACCCAACCCCCATTATTCGTCCCTGTACCAGGCGCGACTGGAAGGCTTGCGCGCCGAAGTCGCCCTGCAACAGGCGCTGCGTCTGTTGACCCCGCCCCAGGTGCAATTGATGCAAGCGATTCTGGCGCACCCTCAATCAAGCCAACGCGGCGCCGAGAACGGCACCGCTTACGCGCTGTCACTGTCGATTGCCGACGTCAACGGCACCACGACCACCACCCGCACCGAGGAGTTGCACGGGGTAGTGGCATTCATGCAAACGCCAAACCCAACAGACGACAACTTCGTGCTGGTGTACTGGCCAGGCTCAGGCGGCGGCCTGGAGCCGTTCGAGTCGGTCGCACACCTCAAGCGCACGCTGTTTCGCCTGAGCGCCTTTGGCAACGATGTCACCCTGCATCTGTCTCCGGTGACCGACGACTTCCTCGATTACGGCCTGCAGAATCAACTGCACGCCTGCGAGGAGCAAGCCAACCAGCTTCTCGAACAGCTGCCCGCAGCCACTCATGAGCCACAGCGCCAGGAGGCCTTGCAGCAACTGACCTCCTCCACTTACGAACACCTCGTGGTGCCCGCCCACGCCGCGCGTGACCGCGCCTACGTGCAACTGGCCCAAGAGGGTTTCAGTGAGCGCCTGGAAAGTGAACTGCCCGATTGGCTGAAAAGTCTTGCACCTGAGGACCGTAGGCGCCTGAAGTCTTTGATCAGCGACTATATCCGCGCTGTGCGGGCGACCAATGGGCAACTGGAACGCGACCTGCCGGACCTCGATCAGTACGCCGATGCCTTGCTGCAGGAGCGACTGCGCACCGACTTCAACCTGACCGACGACGTGCATGTGCTGATCGACATCCCTGACCGGCTCATCCATCGTAAACAACCCGTGTCCGGCTCTGGCGCCCCTGGCACGCCGCTGCAAACCGTGGTCACTGCAGGTCCGGAACGCACGCCATGGCCGCTCGCCCGTCTGGCGCAGCACAATCTCGACGCCGACATGCTGCAACGCCTGGGCTTCATGCAGGTTCAGGTGAGCGGCGCCGATGCCGCGCAGCGCGCTCGGGTAACGGCCGGTATCGATCTGAGCTATCTGCGTCGAACAGTGCGTGATCTGAACCTGGCGCAGGCGTGCGAAGACAAGATCCGCCAGGCATTCCTCGGTCCGGTCGGGCAGTCCGCCCATGCCCTGGCTCATCAGCGCGAGTGCCTGATCGAACCCACGCGGCTGATGCTGCACATGCAAAGCGACTATGCCCGTCATCGCGGTCGGATCAGCGCTGAAGGCCACGCTTTGGCAATGCTCGCCATCGACGCCAGCGATGCGGCGGCCTGGCGATCGCGGGGCCGCGACGTGCAACTGCTGCCGGCACGGCTAACGGTCGGCGGCAGCGATACCGGTGATCGACCCACCACACTGTCCGGCCTGTCCTTCATTCATGACCGTAACAGCGGCCAGACCCTGCTGTATCTGCCCGACGCTCCCGACCAGCGTTGCCTGCGCGAGTACCCAAGCCTTGAGGCCGCCCGCCTGGGGCTTTTCACGCTCAGCTTCGACAGCACGATGGGCAACTACCTGGCCGATCGGGCCATCGCTGGCAGTGCCGCCAGTCACAAGGCGCGCATCGACCAAGCCGGGCTGCACAATTTCGATGCCTTGATCGGTGTCGGCCATCCCTGGCCAGCCACGACCTCGCTGGCCAGCCATTTGCTCGATGCGCACATGGGTCGCCTCATCGAAACCCAACGCCAACGGGGCCGCAGCAACGATGCCTTGTACCTGCAGCAAGCAGCCGTGGCCCACGGCAACGTGTTCGACTACCTGAAAATGGCCTTTGGCGTGCTGCCCCTGGTGGGCACCGCGCTGGCGCTGCTCGACGCCTGGACAGCCGCCAATGCCGCTGTCGGTGCGTGGCGTGCAGGTCTCGTCAGCGAAGGCCTGGACCAGCTGGAAGCCATGCTCGGCGCACTGATCGATGTGGCTATCGATACCGTTCCCGGCGCCGTTGCCGTCCCTGGCGGCAGCCGCTTGGTGGCTCGCGGCCGCCAGTGGTCGGCGCTCGCCCGGCGCGCAGGCGCCCCACAGGCAGTGAAAGGGTCTGCGGCAGGCAGGCCCGATCCCTTCAGCGGCTATCGCTACACGCTACCCTTGGACCTGAGTAACCTGCAACCGGCCACCCAGGGCCTGTACCGGGGTATCTACCGCCATGCCGAGGGCGATTTCATTCTGCGGGACGGTCAGGTCTACCAAGTCACGCTTCACGCCAGCCCGCAGACCTGGCGCCTGCAGGGCACGGCCAGCAAGACCTATCCTCAGCCCATTGCGCTGGATCCAAGCGGGCGCTGGCAGACCCACGGTGCGCTCTACGGCACATTGATCAAGGACGGCCTGGCAGGCGGCGGTGGCGTGCTGGGCTACCTTGGCCATCGCGCCGCTGACGGCTTGCAGCCGCTCTGGCCGGCCGCCGTCCGCGAGCGATTGCCGCGCTGGCTGGTGGATCGCCAGTACCGCCGTCACTTCGAGCTTTCCAGCAGCATCGATCACCACAACAGGCTGTTGCACGAGCAGCTGAATCGTCATGAATCACTGATCATGACCCAAGCCGCCGATCCGCAGCGGCGGGCCAGCGCCGAAGCGGCCTGTACCAGCGACATCGAGCGGGCCGAGGCCCTGTACGAACTGTTGCAGGAGCACGAAGGATTGGTCTCTCGCGACTTCCTGCGGCGTAACAAGAAATTCCAAAGCGAAGTCGCCTACATCATTGCCGGACGCAGGATCAACCACGCCAACATGGCTCGGCGCACGATCAACGAACTGATCCAATCCCTCGATCAGGTCCGCGCGCCTGGGGAGCTGTTCGACCTGCCCGCCTCGCAAATGCGTGAACAACGGCAGATGCGCCAGAGCATGGACCACCAGTTCAGCCTTATGGAGCAGCGGTTGCAGCAGGCCGAAGTTTGGGCTAGTCGGGTGAGCCAACGCGGCGACCGCGCTCAGGTGCGCCAGGTGCTGGAATCGGTGGCAGACGCTGACCTGGAAATCGCCCGCGCGTCCAACCTGACTCAATTGGCGCACAGAACCGCAGACGTCAGAGACGTATCGCAGATGTTTCACCTGCTAGACACCCGGCCCTTGAGAAACCGCTTCCATCATGGCCTGGAAAGCCACTTCCGATTGCTCGAAACGGCGGCCGGCCTGCGCGAGCGGCAGAACGTATTGCGCAGCTCGCGCCAGATCTATATCGATTACCGCAACCAGATGAACACCTGGCGGCGCAACCGGCCGGATCGCTTCGAGCTCGACGCATTCGAACGGATGATCCAGTCTCTGGACCGATTGATCGACCACGCGGACCGGATGATGCCGCAGCTGAGCACCATCACCCGACGACCGAAGCAACCGGCCTCCTCAGCCCGCAGAGTGTTCGAAACCCACGAGCATGATTTTTTCATTGGCGACGAAGGCCGGACCGCGGACGGGGAACAGATCTTCACCCTCACCGGTAGCGCGGGCCGGCCTGAAACCTATCGCCGCGTGGGCAACCAGTGGCGTCTGCAGGATGATCCGCTGAGCGCTTCGCTACCGGAACCTTCGCAGCCCCTGGCCGAATTGCTCGCCGAGGGCCGCAAGTGGCTTGAGGCCAGCGACGCCCACGAACGGCGAGTGGAACGCTATGCCGTTCCCGGTGAAGCACCGGCCAATCTCGAAGACCTGATGGTCAACCAAGGCCGGCAGCTGGAACTGCGTGCCTCGGCCATCGAGCAGCGGCAGCCTGCGCAGGAACTGGCACAGCGCCTGCGCAGACGTGCCCGGGAATTGCGAGCAAAGGGGCGGGCCATGCGGATCCGGCAGGCGATGAGCAGCCAAACGCCGACCGAGGGGTATCTGGACTATCTGCTCGAGCAACGTCAGGTGGACATCGTCAGACTGGGGGATCGAGCTTCCCTCGGCGCCGGACGCGCCGAACCCGACTTCCTCCAGGAGTACGTCATCCGCGACCTCACCGTCGAGCCACCCGTCCCGCTGTGGTACGCACACTTTCACTACCGTCGGGAGCGGGCGGGGTTCGGGCAGTTCGAAAAGGCCCACATCAAGCGGCCGGATCAACGCATGCTGGGCTTGCGCTGGCAGCAGGAGCAGGGTGATGAAGCACAACGTATCTGGCGCGGGCCCATCGGCAAGGCGCTGGCGGTAAAGCACTTTGCAGATGTGCAGGCGTAATTCGCCGAGGAGACAAACAAGCGCCCTGCCCTCGTTGCGGACCGCCGGATAACGATCCAGCGGTCAGCGACGAGGGCAAGGGGCCTACATCAGGAACAGGGTGGCCAGGCCAAGGAAGATGAAGAACCCACCGCTGTCGGTGACGGCGGTGATCATAACGCTGGCGCCCATGGCTGGGTCGCGACCGAACCTGGCCAGGGCCATGGGAATCGATACACCCATGAAAGCGGCGAGCAGCAGGTTCAGGGTCATCGCTGCGGTCATCACCACGCCCAGTGACCAGCTGCCATACAGCAGATACGCCACAACCCCGATCACACCGCCCCAGACCACGCCATTGACCAGCGCAACGCCCAGTTCCTTGCGCATCAGGCGCTTGGTATTGCCGTTGCCAGGGCTGACCTGGTCCAGCGCCATGGCGCGTACGATCATGGTGATCGTCTGGTTGCCGGAGTTGCCGCCAATACCGGCCACGATCGGCATCAACGCCGCCAGGGCCACCAATTTTTCGATCGAGCCTTCGAACAGGCCGATCACCCGCGAGGCCATGAACGCCGTGATCAGGTTGATCGCCAGCCATGACCAGCGGTTGCGAAGCGAACGCCATACCGAGGCGAAGATGTCTTCTTCCTCGCGCAGACCGGCCGTGCGTAGCGCTTCGCTTTCGCTTTCTTCACGAATCAGGTCGACCATGACGTCGATGGTCAGACGCCCGATCAGCTTGCCGTGCTTGTCCACCACGGGCGCGGAAATCAGGTCGTAGCGCTCGAACGCCTGAGCGGCTTCGTAGCCGTCTTCGTCGGGATGGAAGCTGACCGTGTCGCTGGCCATCACCGCCGCCACTTGTTTTTCCGGGTCGTTGACCAGCAAGCGCTTGATCGGCAGCACGCCCTTGAGAATGCCGTCGGAGTCGACCACGAACAATTTGTCGGTGTGGCCAGGCAGCTCCTTGAGACGGCGCAGGTAACGCAGCACCACTTCCAGGCTGACATCTTCGCGGATGGTCACCATCTCGAAGTCCATCAGCGCACCGACCTGGTCGTCCTCGTAGCTCAGGGCCGAACGCACGCGCTCGCGCTGCTGGGCATCCAGGGTTTCCATGAGCTCGTGAACCACGTCGCGCGGCAGTTCGGAGGCCAGGTCGGCGAGCTCATCGGCGTCCATTTCCTTGGCCGCAGCGAGGATCTCGAAATCGTCCATGTCCGCGAGCAAGGTTTCGCGTACCGAGTCCGATACTTCGAGCAGGATGTCGCCGTCGCGCTCGGCCTTGACCAACTGCCAGACGGTCAGGCGCTCTTCCAGAGGCAAGGCTTCGAGAATGTAGGCGACGTCGGCGGAGTGAAGATCGTCGAGCTTGCGTTGCAACTCGACCAGGTTCTGCCGGTGAACCAGATTTTCGACCAGATCGTTGTGCTGGCCTTCCTGGCGATGAGCCAGGCTTTCGACGATACGCTGGCGTTGCAACAGGTCGACGACCTGGGCCAGACGATCCTGCAAGCTTTCCTGCGTTTTCTTTGCTTCTACTTCAGACATAGGCGAACTCCACTCCCAGCAGTGGGCACGCCGGGAGAATCAATCGGTCGATTCTTGATGGGTATACAGCTTCAGCGAGTAACTACTGGGTAAGTCCATGGAGGTTTTCCAAAGCCCCGGCGGGGCTGACGGGCGCAATCATACACAACTTGTACGGATTCATAGCGAAAAAAACAGGGTTGAAACAACTGCTTGCGTGCAACGCTCGCAAATCATGCATCACCGTGGGTGGGACGACGCATTCGGTAAACAAAGCACAACGCGTGCGTTCCCAGGGCTGACTAGTCTGCTAGACAACATGACCACAACCAAGGACGGATGCCGATGTACAGACCCTTCTCCACGCTTGTGCTGCTGGCTTCGCTGGCGCAATCGGCCGACGCCGCTGTCGTGCAGCGCTGCCAAGGTCCCCAGGGGCACATCACCTTCACGCACTCGAACTGCCCCGAAACCCAGCCCTGGGTGCGTCAGCGAGCGCTGAACCCGGCATCCGGAAGAAAACCCATGGCGCGCAAGGCGGCGCCCCGTCGGTTGCCAGTGACGATCGTCGAGGACGGCACACATACACGGTTGGCAGCGCCACCCACGCCGCCCGTCAAGGCACCGAAAAAAGCCAGTCGCATGAAGAAAAAGAGAAGACCCAAGTATCTGGCTGAAGAGCAGACGCCGCCCGCCAGAAAACTTAAAACGCAGAAAGCAAAAAGCCCGCATTGAATGCGGGCTTTTCACTTGTATGGTGCACTCGACAGGATTCGAACCTGTGACCGCTCGGTTCGTAGCCGAGTACTCTATCCAGCTGAGCTACGAGTGCAGGTGGCATTTTGTTGGACCAGGTTACCACTGGTTGACGCAGAAGCTGTAGACATTGCTGAAAGCAGCTTCTTGTATGGTGCACTCGACAGGATTCGAACCTGTGACCGCTCGGTTCGTAGCCGAGTACTCTATCCAGCTGAGCTACGAGTGCATTTGTTGCCGCGCATTATAGGCCGTCGATTTCTTTTGTAAAGCGCTTTTTTCAGTAATTTCAACAACTTACAGAAAAAGCCAGATTCAACGTACTACGCAAATAATGGCGGAGAACGGGGGATTCGAACCCCCGACACNNCCTTAGCAGGGGAGCGCCTTCGGCCACTCGGCCAGCTCTCCGCAACACGGGGCGTATATTAACCACCTTCTTCCCCGTTTGCAAACATAAAAAACGATAAAAATTAATGGCTTGGTTCGTCGTCCTTCTCGTTCTTGATCCGCAGGTAGATTTCTTCGCGGTGAACGGCCACTTCCTTGGGTGCATTCACCCCGATTCGTACCTGGCCACCTTTCACGCCAAGCACCGTGATGGTGATTTCACCGTCGCCAATGATCAGGCTTTCCGCGCACCGACGAGTCAGAATCAGCATACCTTTCTCCTTACGCTTTCATTTCAGGGACAACACAGTCTGCAAAAAAGGGCACTCACCCATGGTGGGAAGCCATGGACATCGCCCGAAAACAAAGAAGGGCGCGGTTAGCCGCGCCCTTCTCTCACTGCACGTTACTCACCCTGTCGGGCGGCATCGAGCTCGAAGGCCGTGTGCAGCGCACGCACGGCCAGCTCCAGGTATTTCTCCTCGATGACCACCGAAACCTTGATTTCGGAAGTGGAGATCATCTGGATGTTGATGCTTTCCTTGGCCAGGGCCTCGAACATGCGGCTGGCCACACCGGCGTGCGAGCGCATGCCGACACCGACGATGGACACCTTGGCGATCTTGGTATCGCCCACTACCTGGCGCGCGCCGATCTCGCTGGCGGTCTGCTCCAGCACGGCCAGTGCGCCCTGGTAATCGTTGCGGTGCACGGTGAAGGTGAAATCGGTGGTGTTATCGTGAGAAACATTCTGCACGATCATGTCGACTTCGATGTTCGCCGCGCTGATCGGGCCGAGGATCTTGAAGGCCACGCCGGGGGTGTCTGGCACGCCACGGATGGTCAGCTTGGCTTCATCGCGGTTGAAGGCGATGCCGGAAATGATGGGCTGTTCCATGGATTCCTCTTCGTCAATGGTAATGAGGGTGCCCGGACCCTCCTGAAAGCTGTGCAGGACGCGCAGCGGGACGTTGTACTTGCCGGCGAATTCCACCGCGCGAATCTGCAACACCTTGGAACCGAGGCTGGCCATTTCCAGCATTTCCTCGAAGGTGATCTTGTCCAGGCGCTGAGCCTGGGCAACCACGCGCGGGTCGGTGGTGTAGACACCATCGACGTCGGTGTAGATCTGGCATTCGTCGGCCTTCAGCGCAGCCGCCAGGGCAACGCCGGTGGTGTCCGAGCCGCCGCGCCCCAGGGTGGTGATGTTGCCGCTTTCGTCGACCCCCTGGAAACCCGCCACGACCACCACTCGGCCGGCCTTGAGGTCGGCGCGAATCTTCTGGTCGTCGATCTGCAGGATGCGCGCCTTGTTGTGCGCGCTGTCGGTGAGGATGCGCACCTGATTGCCGGTGTACGACACCGCATCCACCCCGCGCTTGATCAGGGCCATGGCCAGTAGCGCGATGGTGACCTGCTCGCCGGTGGAAACGATCACGTCCAACTCGCGTGGTACCGGCTGGTCGCTGATCTGCTTGGCCAGGGAAATCAGGCGATTGGTCTCGCCACTCATGGCCGACAGCACGACCACCAGGTCATCGCCGGCATCGTGGAATTTCTTCACCTTGTCGGCGACCTGTTCGATACGCTCGACAGTGCCCACCGAGGTGCCGCCAAATTTCTGTACGATCAAAGCCATTTCAAAGCCGCCTCAGCCCGTGAAGGGCGCCCATTAAATACAACACCTGGCTCGCCGCGAAAGGCACGAGCCCTGGCGAGGGTTGAATCAGTTCGCGTTTTCCACGAACGGCACGGCCAGGGCCAGTGCAGCGTCCAGGGCGCTGGCGTCCACGCCGCCGCCCTGGGCCATGTCCGGACGACCACCGCCCTTGCCGCCGACGGCTGTCGCCGCCTGCTTCATCAGGTCGCCGGCCTTGAGCCGGGCCGTCAGGTCCTTGGTCACGCCGGACACCAGCACGACCTTGTCGTCGTGCACGCCGCCAAGCAGGATCACGGCCTGGCCCAGCTTGTTCTTCAGCTGGTCGACCAGCGCAAGCAGTGCCTTGCCGTCCTGACCGTCGATGCGTGCGGCAAGGACCTTCACGCCCTTGACCTCGACGGCCGAGGCGGACAGGTCGTCGCCAGCGGCGCTGGCGGCCTTGGCCTGCAACTGTTCCAGCTGCTTTTCCAGGGCACGGTTGCGCTCGATGACTGCCGAGAGCTTGTCGATCAGGTTGTCGCGGCTGCCCTTGACCAGCTGCGCGGCTTCCTTGAGCTGCTCTTCGGCCTGGTTCAGATAGTTCAGCGCCGTCGCGCCGGTGACCGCTTCGATGCGGCGCACGCCCGAAGCCACACCGCCTTCGCTGGTGATCTTCAACAGGCCGATGTCGCCGGTGCGCTTGGCATGGATGCCCCCGCACAGCTCCACCGAAAAATCGCCGCCCATGGTCAGCACGCGCACGGTGTCGCCGTATTTCTCGCCGAACAACGCCATGGCGCCTTTCTTGCGCGCCTCGTCGATCGGCATCACTTCGGTCTGCACCGGTGTGTTCTTGCGAATCTCGGCGTTGACGATGTCTTCCAGCGCCTTGATCTGCTCGGGCTTGATCGCCTCGAAGTGGCTGAAGTCGAAGCGCAGGCGCTGACTGTCGACCAACGAGCCTTTCTGCTGAACGTGATCACCCAGCACCTGGCGCAGGGCCGCGTGCAGCAAGTGGGTCGCGGAGTGGTTCAGGCCGGTGGCCCGCTGCAGGGTTTCGTCGACCACGGCACTGACTTCGACACCGACCGCCAGGTCGCTGAGCACAGCCACGCCGTGGTGCACAAAGGCGCCGCTGGTCTTGGTGGTGTCACGCACGTCGAAGCGCGAACCGCCCGCCAGCAGGTAGCCACGGTCACCGACCTGGCCACCGGACTCGCCGTAGAACGGCGTCTGGTCAAGGATGACCACGCCCTCCTCGCCCTCTTTCAATACGTCGACCGCGACACCGTCCTTGTACAGCGCAATGACCTTGCCATTGCCGTGGTTGGCGTCGTAGCCCAGGAACACGGTGGGTACATCGACCTTGATCAGGCTGTTGTAATCCATGCCGAACGAGCTGGCCGAACGGGCGCGTTCGCGCTGTGCGTTCATTTCGCGCTCGAAACCGGCCTCGTCCAGGGTCAGCTCGCGTTCGCGGGCGATGTCACCGGTCAGGTCCATCGGGAAGCCGTAGGTGTCGTAGAGCTTGAACACCACATCACCCGGCACGACGCTGCCCTGGAGCTCGGCCAGATCCTGCTCGAGGATCTTCAAGCCCTGCTCCAGGGTCTTGGCGAACTGCTCTTCCTCGGCCTTGAGCACGCGCTCGATATGCGCCTGCTGGCTTTTGAGTTCCGGGAAGGCATCACCCATCTCGGCCACCAGGGCGGCGACGATCTGGTAGAAGAAGCTGCCCTGGGCACCCAGCTTGTTGCCGTGACGGCAGGCCCGGCGAATGATGCGGCGCAGCACGTAGCCACGGCCTTCGTTGGACGGCAGTACGCCGTCGGCGATCAGGAAGCCGCAGGAACGGATGTGGTCGGCCACGACCTTGAGCGAGGCCTGGCCTTGGTTAGCGCAGCCGATGGCGCTGGCCGACGCTTCGAGCAGGCTCTGGAACAGGTCGAT
>NZ_DJUS01000021.1:0-7767 GCF_002438365.1 Pseudomonas sp. UBA6276 | reverse complement strand
ACGTTGATGATGCTGCCGCCGCTCTTGAGCAAATGCGGCATGGCGGCGCGGCAACCGTAAAACACCCCGTCCACGTCGATCGACATCACACTGCGCCAGTCGTCCAGCGAGGCCTCGGTCAAGGCGCCCGACGGGGCCACACCAGCGTTGTTGACCAGCACGTCCAGTTGGCCGAAATGCTCGACTGCACGCTTGACCAACTGCTGCACGTCTTCCCACTTCGAGACATCGGCGCTGACGACCAGACTCTGGCCGGGGCCGATGCCCTTGGCTACGGTTTCCAATTTTTCAGCGTTGCGCCCCACCAACACGACGCGTGCACCTTCCTTGGCGAAGCGCAGCGCGGTGGCCGCGCCAATGCCGGAGCCCGCGCCGGTGACGATCACGACTTTGTCCTGGAAACGATTCATGCCTGTGTCCTCTGCGATGTGGAGTTACAGGTGTGAAAGCGTCGCCGCAGGTGCGGTTCATTCGGCTTGATGACAATCCTTTAATGATGCTTCAGGTATCAGGCTTTGCGCGCATTGAGGATGAGCAGCGTCAGGACCCCGGCGATGATACTCCAGAACGCCGAGCCCACCGAGAACAGCGTCAGCCCTGAAGCGGTCACCATGAACGTGACCAAGGCCGCTTCGCGCTCCTTGGGCTCGCTCATGGCTTGAGTCAGGCCGTTGATGATCGAGCCGAACAGCGCCAATGCAGCGATCGACAGCACCAGCTCCTTGGGCAGTGCGGCAAACAGCGCGGCCAGCGTGGCGCCGAACGTGCCGGCAATGGCGTAGAACACCCCGCACCAGACGGCCGCGGTGTAGCGCTTGGCCGGATCTTCGTGAGCCTGTGGGCCGGTGCAGATGGCTGCACTGATGGCAGCCAGATTGACGCCGTGGGAACCGAATGGCGCCATCAGCACCGAGGCGATGCCGGTCACCGAAATCAACGGTGAGGCCGCCACCTGGTAACCGTCGGCGCGCAGTACGGCGATACCGGGCATGTTCTGCGAGGTCATGGCAACCACGAACAGCGGAATGCCGATGCTGATGGTCGCGGCCAGGGAGAAGGACGGGGTGGTCCACTGCGGTTGGGCGACTTGCAAGCTGAAATGGCTGAAGTCGAGTAGGCCGAGCAGCCCGGACACCAGCGTACCGATGACCAGCGCTGCCAGCACCGCATAGCGTGGCGACAGGCGCTTCACGATCAGGTAGGTGAAGAACATGCACAGCACCAGGGCGGTGCGGTGTTGCGCGGCGACGAAGATTTCGCTGCCGATCTTGAACAGGATGCCGGCCAGCAGCGCGGCAGCCAGCGATGCCGGCAGGCGCTTGAGCAGGCGCTCGAAACTGCCGGTCAGGCCACAGATCGTGACCAGCACCGCACAGGTGATGAACGCGCCGATGGCTTCGGCATAATTCACGCCGCCCAGGCTGGTGATCAGCAGGGCCGCACCCGGCGTCGACCAGGCCACCGTGATGGGCGTGCGGTAACGCAGGGAAAGGCCGATGCTGCACACTGCCATGCCGATCGACAGGGCCCAGATCCAGGAGGATATCTGCGCGGTGGTCAAGCCTGCAGCCTGACCCGCCTGGAACATCAGCACCAGGGAGCTGGTGTAGCCGGTCATCATGGCGATGAAGCCGGCCACCACCGCGCAGGGGGCAGTGTCGGCCAGCGGGCGCAGTGGGGCAGAGGTGATGGGATTGGGCATGGCGGTCGGATCCTTGTCCTGAACAGCGTCGGTCAAGGGTAAGCCAAGGTGTCCGGCCAGCAGCGGTACAGCGGCGCGATCAATCGACGATACAGCTGGGCGACAGCGATCAGGCTGCCGCGAAGCGCTCGTTCAGGTAATCGATGATCACCTTGGAATCGTACATCCAGGTAACCTTGCCGGCTTCCTCGATGCGCAGGCACGGGACCTTGATCTTGCCGCCTTCGGCCAGCAGGGTTTCCCGAGCCACGCTGTCGTTCTTGGCATCGCGCAGGCTCGCCGGCACATTGAGCTTGTGCAGTGTGCGGCGGGTCTTCACACAGAATGGGCAGGCGTGGAACTGATAGAGCGTCAGCCCGCTGGCTGCGCGGTCCACCTCGGCCTGGGCCTCGGCGGTGCGCTTGCGCCGCGGTGGACGGGTGAGCAGGTCGCCCGCCACGATTACCTGGCCCAGTCCGATACGCAAGGCTTTCATCAACATGTGGCAGTCCTCGAGATTGGGGTACGGCTTATTTGATCAGGCTGAGAAACTCGCTGCGGGTCGCCGCGTTGTCACGGAACTCGCCCAGCATCACCGAGGTGATCATCGAGGAATTCTGCTTTTCGACACCGCGCATCATCATGCACATGTGCTTGGCTTCGATGACCACCGCGACACCCAGCGCGCCGGTGACCTGCTGCACTGCATCGGCGATCTGCCGGCCCAGGTTCTCCTGGATCTGCAGGCGGCGGGCGTACATGTCGACGATCCGCGCGACTTTGGACAGCCCCAGCACCTTGCCATTGGGAATATAGGCGACATGGGCGCGCCCTATGAACGGCAACAGGTGATGCTCGCACAACGAATACAGCTCGATATCCCGGACCATCACCATCTCGCTCGCATCGGAGCTGAACAGGGCACCATTGGTGACCTCGTCGAGGGTCTGCTCGTACCCGCGGCACAGGTACTTCATGGCTTTGGCAGCGCGTTTGGGCGTGTCGAGCAGGCCTTCGCGGGTGACGTCCTCGCCCAGCTGGCCAAGGATCTCGGTGTAGTTCTGTTCCAGGGACATGATCAAACCTGTGGGGAAATATTTCGCAGACGCGAAGGGTACGGCTCCGCTCGCACGTGTGCAAGCGGGGCGTTATTCGTCACGCCCTTCGAGCATGGTGCGCTTGAGCATCACGTAAACCGCGCCGGCGCCGCCGTGGCGGGGCTGGCAGGAGGTGAAGCCGAGCACCTGCGGATGCTGGCGCAGCCAGGTGTTGACGTGGCTCTTGATCATCGGCCGCTTGCCGTCCAGGCGCACGGCCTTGCCATGGGTTACGCGTACGCAGCGGATTTCGAAACGGGTCGCTTCGGCGAGGAATGCCCAGAGGGTTTCGCGAGCCTTTTCCACGGTCATGCCGTGCAGGTCCAGGCTGCCTTCGAAGGGAATCTGGCCGACCTTGAGCTTGCGCATCTGGCTTTCCTGCACACCATCGCGGGCCCAGTGCAGGTCGTCCTCGGGGCCGACGTCGATGACGAACTGATCGGACAGGCCATCGACGGTCGTGACGTTGGCCCCCACCGTCGCAGCCTGACGCAGCGCTTGCAGCTTGGCCTTGTCGGCCTTGGGCTTGCCGGTGTCGGCACGGTCGTGCCGGATCGGCTTGACGCCGCGCATCTGGTCCTTGAACAGGGAAAATTCGTCGTCTTGCATGAAGGCCTCCGGCACGGGAGCGCTAGTCTACGCGACTCAATCGTGCTTTTTCATCAGATGCGGGGCCAGATCGAGTTCACGGCTGCGGCGCATCCCGCGGCGGCTGCGCCGCCAGAACCACAGGCCCAGATACAGAACCAGCACGCCGATGCCCGCCAGGATGGCCGCGCCGGTGGTCGTGGTGTCCAGTCCGGTCACCTGGGGCGGATGCCCCAGCAAGGTAGCGATGCCGGCCATGGCCAGCAGGAGGCCCAGGGTCAACAGCACGGCACCCAGCGCTGCGCCGAGACGGTAACGCCAGCCACCTGAACTGCGCTTCCTGAGCCTGCGCGCATTGAAACCTTGGGATGACTTCATTGATTCCTCGATGGCGATCGGGCCGGCTTGAAGGTCAGAGCAGATCGCCGGTCATGGCGACCGCAGCGAAGTTGTCGCCCATGATGGCCATTTCGGCTTCCTGCACCTTGGCCGCAGCCAGCACGCCATCGCCCTGGGGCAGGTCGCGAGTGGCGCAGGCATCGGCCACCAGCGTGCAGCGATAGCCGTAGTCCTTCGAGGCGCGCACCGTGGTGCTGACGCTGGAGTGGCTCATGAAGCCGCAGACGATCAGGTCCAGATGACCGTAGCTCTGCAGCAGTTCGTGCAGGCCGGTGTTGTTGAAGGCATTGGGCATGCGCTTTTCGACCACGGCTTCGTCGCCCTGGGGTTCGAAGCCCTTGATGAACTCGCCACGTTCGCCCTGGGGGTCGAACAACCCACCCACGGTGCCCAGATGGCGGATGTGCACCACAGGACGCTTGGCTGCGCGTGCCGCAGCCACCAGTTTGGCGATGTTGGCCAGCGCCGCGTCCATGCCCGACAGGGCCAGGTCGCCACTGAGGTATTCCTTTTGTGCATCGATGATGATCAGGCTGGCGTTGGCGATCCGCGTGGGCGGGAAACCGCGGCCGCTGAGTTGGAACATCGTCTTTGGAACGGACATCGGGGGCTCCTTTGGCTAGGGCTTTTGCCGCATTGTCCTCTGCTCGAGCCGTTCTGTGAATCGGATTGAGCGAACATGGCGAAAATCGCCTGCGGCCCTCTGTTAATATCCCGGCTTGATTCGACCGAGGAGCTTTTGTGATCACTTCCCGCTTGCGCACCGTGCGCGACCACATCCGTTGGGCCGTCAGCCGTTTTCATGGCGAAGAACTGTTCTTTGGCCACGGCACCGATAACGCCTGGGACGAGGCCCGCCTGCTGGTGCTGGGCGCGTTGAACCTGCCCTACGAAATCGCCGACAGCTACCTGGACTGCCGTCTGGAAGAGGACGAGATCGTACGCGTGCAACACTTGCTCAAGCGGCGCATCGAAGAGCGCGTGCCGGCCGCCTACCTGATCGGCGAAGCCTGGTTCTGTGGCATGTCGTTCATCGTCGACGCACGGGTGCTGGTGCCCCGTTCACCGATCGGCGAGTTGATCGAAAACGGCTTCGAGCCATGGCTGAGCCAGCCGCCGGCGCGGATCCTCGACCTGTGCACTGGTTCGGGCTGCATCGGTATCGCTTGCGCCGATGTCTTCCCGGAAGCTGAAGTCATCCTGGCCGACCTGTCCTTCGAGGCGCTCGAAGTGGCCAATCAGAACATCGAGCGGCACGGTCAGGAAGAGCGCGTCTACACCGTCCAGGGTGATGGTTTCGAAGGTTTGCCGGGGCAGCGGTTCGACCTGATCGTGTCCAACCCGCCCTACGTCGATGCCGAAGACTTCGCCGACATGCCGGCCGAGTATCAGCACGAGCCGGAACTGGGCCTGGCCTGTGGCGATGACGGCTTGAACCTGGTGCGACGCATGCTGGCCGAGGCGGCGGATCATTTGACCGACAAAGGCCTGCTGATCGTCGAGGTCGGCAACAGCCAGGTGCACGTCGAGGCGCTCTATCCGGAAGTGGATTTCGCCTGGCTGGAGTTCCAGCGCGGTGGACATGGCGTGTTCATGCTCAGCGCCGAGCAGTGCCGCGAGCACCAGACGCTGTTCGTTTCGCGGATCTGATCGCGTTCGCCTACTTCACTGCGGCTGATGCTAGCGGTGAGTGGCGATCCAGATCAGCAACGCGGCCTGGAACACGGCGAACGCGATCAGGCAGGCGATGGTGAAGCGCAGGCCGCCTTCTTCGCGCGAGAACTTGCCGATCCGCTCCTGTTGGGTGTGCAGTTTCAGCTCCATTTCCTGCAACTGCTGTTCGGCCAGCTGCAGCATCTCGCTGGCCGCCAGCACCTCGACCACCTGGACCTTTTCCGGATTCCAAGTGCTCAGCAACTGGCTGACGGCAATGGGGTGATAGCGCCCCTTGAGGCGTTGCACGTCGGCGTACTCGACATTCAGGCCTTGGGTGCGCAGGGCGTGATCGCGGCGATCCAGGCCTGCCGGTTGCAGCGCTTCCTTGCTCGACAGCGCTGCGCCCTGCAGGGTGTAGTGCGGCCAGTGACGCTGCAGCCAGGCCGTGGCCTGGGCCATGACGAAACGGCCCAGGCCGCGGTTGACCGGCTCCAGTTGCAGACCCGCTTCGCTGCCCAGAGTGACCTGCTTGAGCTGGTGGTCGACCCATACGTCCAGCTGGTTCTGTTCCTTGCGCACACGCTGGCCGGGCAGTTGGATGTCCAGCCGCAACAGGCTCAGAGCCGGGTCGTGGCGCTCGGCCAGGCCGAACTGCACGAAACGCAGCGGCCGCGGGCCGGTCGCCCGGTCGGCGGGCTGGGGCGCCAGGCGCAGCATCCTGAACTGCTCGGTGGTGACCTCGGCCCATGGCCGCGGCACCTGTGCGGGTTCATCGATGTCGGCGTTTGGCGGGTCTTGTTCGGTCATGGCGCGATCCTCTTCACGCAGCTTGTATCGGCTACCTCGACCCACTCTTGAGTGCGCCCGGCGCAGAGCGCCGCTCAAAGACCCTGAATGAAGGGCACGACGACGCGGCCCAGTTCTGCAGCCAGCGGCCGATTGTGGTCACGGTACGATTTGAGCTGGGACGGCAGGTCCATCGGCACGATGCGCAGCACATGGTTCATGCCGGGAATGATCGCCAGCTGCGCGTCCGGCTTGGCGCGCTGCAGTGCCTGCGCATCGCCGACACCCACCTGGATGTCGTGGCTGCCCTGCACGATCAGCGCCGGGATCTTCAATGCAGCGAAGGCTTGCGCAGGGTCCTGGCGCAGCAGCGAAATCAGGTAGGGCTGCACGCTGGGGCGAAACAGCACCTGCAAGGGCTGGGGTACGTCCGGGTCGTATTGTCCTGCCTCCAGGCGCTCGATCAGTTGATAGCTGCGCGGCTGCAGTTCGGCCGGCAGACGCTCGCCGATCTGTTCGCGAAGCACTTCACCCAGGGGCCGGCCGCTGCCCGACAGCGATACCACCGCATTGGCGCCGGCACGTTGGGCTGCCAGGGTGGCGATCAGCGCACCCTCGCTGTGACCAAGAATGACCAGCGGGCCGAAACGCGGATCGCGCTTGAGCTGCGCGCTCCAGGCCACCGCATCGTCGACGTAGCCTGCCACGCTCAGGTCGCGCTCGTCGGGCGTGGCCTTGCGGCCGGTCGCCACACCGCGTTTGTCGTAGCGCACGCTGGCGATGTTGTTCTGGGCCAACAGCAGTGCCAGCTTCTTCAGGCTGTCGTTGCGCCCGGCTTCGGGATTGTTGCCGTCGCGGTCGGTGGGGCCGGAACCGGAGATCATCAGCACTACAGGGACCGGCCGGTCGGCGCGGGGTACCAGCAGCGAGCCGTACAACGTGCCTTGAGCCGTCTGCAACTCGATCGGGCGCCTGGCGATGTCGGGCGTGGCGGCCAGTGCAGCGGCGCTGCTGGCGAACAGGAACACGGCAAGCAATCGGAACATCATCTGCAACATCATCGAGCCACTATCCAGGGAAGTGCGATTTGGACTGGGGCGTCTGGCTAAGGTTCAGGGATGAACTGGCCGTCGACCCTGCGTATACTGGCGCCCTGTCTGATTCGGTTGATTTCGCGGAGCGCCCTGCATGTCCGGCAATACCTACGGCAAGCTGTTCACTGTCACCACCGCTGGCGAAAGCCATGGCCCGGCGTTGGTCGCCATCGTCGACGGCTGCCCGCCAGGCCTTGCGATCTCCCTGGACGATCTGCAGCGCGACCTGGATCGCCGCAAGCCGGGCACCAGCCGGCACACCACCCAGCGCCAGGAGCCCGACGAGGTCGAGATCCTCTCCGGCGTGTTCGAAGGGCGGACCACCGGTACCTCCATCGGCCTGCTGATCCGCAACACCGATCAGAAATCCAAGGATTACTCGGCAATCAAGGACCTGTTCCGTCCCGCCCATGCCGACTACACCTACCATCACAAGTACGGCGAGCGCGACTACCGCGGCGGTGGC
>NZ_DJUS01000022.1:0-42771 GCF_002438365.1 Pseudomonas sp. UBA6276 | reverse complement strand
GAAGTGGGGCGAATTATAGACACTTCGAATTCGCCGTCAAGCCCTTGTTTTGAATTATTCGATTTTTAGCGTAATGCGGGCGAAAGCCTTCTTGCCGGCCTGTACGACATGAGTTGCGCCCAGCGGGAAGATGAATGCGCGGTCTACCACAGCACCGTCGACGCGGACACTTCCGGCATTGAGAAGATCGCGGGCGCCTGCGGCATTCTTGACCAGCCCTGCTTTATTAAGGATAGCCGCTATAGGCATGTCTTCAGCGGCTGCGACATCCACTTCCGGCAAATCTTCTGGCAGCTCACCATCCTTCATGCGGTTGCCCGCTGCCTTATGGGCGCTCTGTGCCGCGTCCTCGCCATGGAAGCGCGCAACGATCTCTTCGGCCAGCTTGATCTTGATGTCACGCGGATTGGCACCGGCTTCCACATCCGCCTTGAGAGCGTCGATCTCATCCATGCTGCGGAAGCTGAGCAGCTCGAAGTAACGCCACATCAGTGCATCGGGAATGGACACCAGCTTGCTGTACATGATGCCGGGCGCTTCCTGAATGCCCACGTAGTTGCCCAGCGACTTGGACATCTTCTTGACACCGTCCAGACCTTCCAGCAACGGCAAGGTGACGATGCACTGGGCATCCTGACCATAAGAGCGCTGCAGCTCACGCCCCATCAACAGGTTGAATTTCTGGTCGGTACCGCCCAGCTCGACGTCTGCCCGCAGGGCAACGGAGTCATAACCCTGGACTAGAGGATAGAGGAACTCGTGAATCGCGATCGGCTGGTTGCTGGTGTAGCGCTTGTCGAAATCATCGCGCTCGAGCATACGGGCCACGGTGTACTGCGAAGCCAGGCGAATGAAGTCAGCTGGGCTGAGGACGTCCATCCAGGTGGAGTTGAACGCCACTTCTGTTTTGGCAGGATCCAGGATCTTGAACACCTGGGCCTTGTAGGTCTCGGCATTCTCCAGCACCTGCTCACGCGTCAGCGGTGGACGTGTGGCGCTCTTGCCACTGGGGTCACCGATGGAGCCGGTGAAGTCACCTATAAGGAAGATGACCTGGTGACCCAGCTCCTGGAACTGCCGCAGCTTGTTGATCAGCACGGTGTGGCCCAGGTGCAGATCCGGCGCGGTGGGATCGAAGCCTGCCTTGATACGCAGGGGCTGACCGCGCTTGAGCTTCTCGACCAGTTCGGATTCGACCAGCACCTCTTCAGTGCCGCGCTTGATCAGCGCCAGCTGCTCTTCAACAGACTTCATATAAGGTCCTACAACGCTCGGATTCAAAAGGCTCAACGATACAAGATCACGGGTCAAATACAAGGCGCGGGCACAGATGTGGCTCATTGGCGCCAAGCAAACGTCTGCGAGCTTGCTTTGGAGGGGTTTTGGTTATATTTTATACAGTTATTTCATCTTCATCATGTCATTCATCTCATCTTTCCATCTTTAAAAGTCAAAAAATCACCTATGACCAAGCAACCGCCTAAAGCGCCGCCGCTTTATCCGAAGAGCCACCTCGTGGCTGCCAGCGGCCTGGCCGCCCTCCTCAGCCTTGCCTTGCTGGTGTTTCCTTCCAGCGATGTAGAAGCAAAACGCACGAACATGAGCCTGGAAATGCCGGCTCCCGTCGAACAGCTCAAGGACGCCGAACAAGACACCCCGGTTGCCCCGATCGCCGAACAGGCAGCCCCTGCACCCTTCGCCCAGATTGAAACGCCTGCCTCGACCGACACCGAGCACGCTGCACAGCCATCCGAGCATCAAGCCCCCCACGTTGCTGCAACCAAGGAAGCACCCGCTGCCAAGGAAGTCGCTGCCGCGAAGAAAGAGCCGGGACATCGTCAGGTGGTGGTTGCCAAGGGCGACACGCTTTCCACGCTGTTCGAGAAGGTCGGTTTGCCGGCGTCGACCGTGGCCGACGTCATGGGCAGTGACAAGAAGGCCAAACAGTTCACTCAGCTCAAGCGTGGACAACTGCTGGAATTCGAACTGTCGCCGGAAGGCGAATTGCTCAGCCTGCACAGCAAGGTCAGCGACCTGGACACCATCCGGCTGACCAAGGCTGGCACGGGTTTCGCCTTCGAGCGTGAAACCAGCAAGCCGGTGACTCGTGAAGCGTATGCCCATGGCGTGATCAAGAACTCGCTGTCGCAGTCAGCGGCGCGTGCCGGGCTGTCTCATAGCCAGACCATGGATATGGCCAGCATCTTCGGATATGACGTGGACTTTGCTCAGGATATTCGCCAGGGCGATGAGTTCGACATCATCTACGAGCAGCGTGTACTCAACGGTAAGGTAATCGGTACCGGCGGCATTCTCGCTGCGCGCTTCACCAACCGCGGCAAAACCTATACCGCAGTGCGCTATACCAACAAGCAGGGCAACAGCAATTACTACACCGCCGATGGCAACAGCATGCGCAAGGCGTTCATCCGTACCCCGGTGGACTTTGCCCGCATCAGCTCGCGTTTCTCGATGGGCCGCAAGCATCCGATTCTGAACAAGATCCGTGCGCACAAGGGCGTTGACTATGCTGCGCCGCGCGGTACGCCGATCAAGGCGGCCGGTGACGGCAAGATCACCTTGGCCGGTCGTCGTGGCGGCTATGGCAACACCGTGATCATTCAGCACGGCAACAGCTACACCACGCTGTACGGACACATGCAGGGCTTCGCCAAAGGCATCAAGACCGGTGGCAGCGTCAAGCAAGGCCAGGTGATCGGTTACATCGGTACCACCGGTCTGTCGACAGGCCCGCATCTGCATTACGAGTTCCAGGTAAACGGCGTGCACGTCGATCCTCTGGGCCAGAAGCTGCCGATGGCTGACCCAATCGCCAAGTCCGAGAAACAGCGCTTCAACCAGCTGAGCCAGCCGCTGATGGCGAAGATGGACGTAGAGCGCAGCACCCTGCTGGCGAGCAAGCGCTGAGCCATGGCGTACTACCTTGGGGTCATGTCCGGCACCAGTCTCGATGGGCTGGACATCGCCCTGATCGAGCAGGATCAATCCACTCGGCTCGTGGCAACACACTACGTGCCCATGCCCGAGGCATTACGCAGCCAGCTACTGGAACTGTGCGCCAGCGGGCCGGATGAAATCGCTCGAGCTGCCGTCGCCGAAAACCAATGGGTAGCACTGGCAGCCGATGGCATCTCTGCCTTGCTGGCCTCACAGCATCTTGCACCTGCCGACATCCGAGCGATCGGTAGCCACGGACAGACCGTGAGGCACGAGCCAGCTCGGGGCTTCACCGTACAGATCGGCAATCCGGCGTTGTTGGCGGAGCTGACGCAGATCACCGTCGTGGGCGATTTTCGCCGACGCGATGTGGCCGCCGGCGGTCAGGGTGCACCCTTGGTTCCGGCCTTCCACGAAGCGCTGTTCGGTGCCGAAGGTGAGGCGCGTGCGGTGCTCAATGTGGGTGGCTTCAGCAATCTCAGTCTGATCGGCGGCAATCAGCCAGTAAGCGGTTTCGACTGCGGACCTGGCAACGTGCTGATGGATGCCTGGATTCAGCTCAAGCGTGGCCAGGACTATGATCGAGCAGGCGCTTGGGCAGCGACCGGTACGCTGCAACCGCATTTGCTGAGTGCTCTGCTAAGCGATCCATTCTTCGCTGGCAGCGGCCCGAAAAGCACGGGGCGCGAGGTGTTCAACCTGAGCTGGCTGCAACGGCACCTGGACAGCCTTCCTGCGTTCGATGACGCCGACGTTCAAGCAACGCTTCTCGAGCTGACCGCGCAAAGCATCGTGCAGTCGCTGCGTGTCGCCCAGCCGAGCACTCATGCACTGCTGGTGTGCGGTGGCGGCGCTCACAATCAGGCCCTGATGGCGCGACTGCAAGCCTTGCTGTCGGGGACTCGGGTCGAGAGCACGGCAGCGGCGGGTGTCGATCCGGATTGGGTCGAAGCCATGGCTTTTGCCTGGCTGGCTGATTGCTGCCTGCAAGGCATTGCGGCCAACCGGCCTAGTGTGACCGGCGCGCGAGGCCTGCGCGTGTTGGGCGCCATCTACCCGGCCTGAAGCTGGATACCTGAAACGCAAAACGCCGTGCAATTGCACGGCGTTTTTCATGGGCGCTGGATCAGATCGAGAAGGACTGACCGCAACCGCAGGTGGTGCTGGCGTTGGGGTTGTTGATCACGAATCGCGAACCTTCCAAGCCTTCCTGGTAATCGACCTGTGCGCCGGCCAGGTATTGAAAGCTCATGGGATCGACCACGAGACTGACGCCTTCGCGCTCGACGATGGTGTCGTCTTCGGCGACGTCTTCATCGAAGGTGAAGCCATACTGGAAGCCCGAGCAGCCGCCGCCGGTGACGAAGACGCGCAGCTTGAGGCGATCGTTACCCTCTTCATCGACCAGGGTCTTGACCTTGATGGCAGCCCCTTGGGTGAATTGCAAAGCCATGGGGGTAAAGGATTCGACGCTCATGTAGAAGTTCTCCCGGCGTACGCCGTCATAATGCTCAATGGCGGCATTATCCTCTTCTCCTACGAAAATGGTCAAGAATTAGCCAGTGGCTAAAGCAAAGAGGCCCGCAATGCGGGCCTCTGGGCGATGCTGCGGAAATGGTCAGGGCAGCATGCCGGCGTGGGACAGACCGAAGCGTTCGTCCAGACCGAACAGGATGTTCATGTTCTGCACGGCTTGGCCCGACGCGCCTTTGACCAGGTTGTCGATGACCGAAAGCACGACCACCAGGTCGCCACCCTGGGGGCGGTGCACGGCGATGCGGCAGACGTTGGCGCCGCGCACGCTGCGGGTTTCGGGGTGGCTGCCGGCCGGCATGACGTCGACGAAGGGTTCATCGGCGTAGCGCGCTTCATACAGGGCCTGCAGATCGACCGACTTGTCGACCACCGTGGCATACAGTGTGGAGTGGATGCCGCGGATCATGGGCGTGAGGTGGGGGACGAAGGTCAGACCCACCTCGCCACCGGCGGCGCGACGCAGGCCTTGGGTGATTTCGGGAAGGTGACGGTGGCCCTTGACCGCATAGGCCTTCATGCTTTCGCCAGCTTCGCAGAACAGTGAACCAACGCTGGCGCCGCGACCCGCGCCACTGACGCCCGACTTGCAGTCGGCGATCAGACGCGTGTTGTCGGCCAGTCCAGCCTCGAGCAGCGGCAGGAAGCCCAGCTGGGTGGCCGTCGGATAGCAGCCTGGCACGGCGATCAGGCGCGCCTGGCGGATCTGCTCGCGGTTGACCTCGGGCAAGCCATAGACGGCATCGGCCAGCAGCTCGGGCGCACCGTGCGGCTGACCGTACCACTTGGCCCATTCATCGGCATCCTGCAGGCGGAAGTCGGCGGACAGGTCGATGACCTTGGTACCCGCCGCCAGCAGCTCGCCGGCCAGGGCGTGGGCGACACCGTGGGGCGTGGCGAAGAACACTACGTCGCAGGCACCCAGGGTCTTGATGTCCGGGACGCTGAACGCCAGGCCGTCGTAGTGACCGCGCAGGTTGGGGTACAGGTCGGCAACCGGCAGGCCAGCCTCGGATCGGGAGGTGATGACCTCTACCTGCGCCTGCGGATGCTGCGCCAGCAGACGTAGCAGTTCGACTCCGGTGTAACCCGTGCCGCCGACGATACCGACCTTGACCATACACTGCCCTCTTCACGATGCGACTGGAAAGCCTTCGATGATAGGGGCCTGGGGCTTGAGTCACAACCGTTGAGATGACGCGAACGCCGACAGACTCTACTATCGACGCTACCGTGAACCTGAGAAGACCAAAAATGCTTTATCTATGGATCAAGGCTCTGCATATCGTCAGCGTTGTCTGCTGGTTTGCCGGGTTGTTCTACCTGCCTCGTCTGTTCGTCTACCACGCACAGAGCGAGGACACCGTCAGCCGCGAACGCTTTGCCGTCATGGAGCGCAAGCTTTACCGCGGCATCATGACCCCGGCGATGATCGCCACGTTCATCTTCGGTATCTGGCTGATTGCGCTCTCGCCGGGCTGGATGAGCCAGGGATGGATGCATGCGAAGCTGACCCTGGTCATATTGCTGACCGGCTATCATCACGTGTGCGGTGCGCAGATGAAGCGCTTCGCACGGGGCGAGAACAAACGCAGCCATGTGTACTACCGCTGGTTCAACGAAATTCCAGTGCTGATCCTGCTGGCCGTTGTGATCCTGGTGGTGGTCAAGCCGTTCTGAGGTCACGCACAAGCTGTGAGCCCAAACGGGAACGCGCGCGGTAGAATGTCCATATGAAACCGCGCCAGCTCGCCTGGCGGGGGTATGGAGAATTCGATGACCCGTTATGCCATGATCACAGGCGCGTCGGCAGGCTTGGGCCTGGCCATGGCCGAAGCCCTGGCCAGGCGTGGGCGCAGCCTGCTTCTGGTAGCGCGCCAGCGTGACCAGCTTGAAATCATTGCCGCTGAACTGACGCAGCGCTTTGGTGTGGAAGTATTGTTCCGTGCCTGCGACCTGGGCGAACCCCTGCGGCTGTCGGGGTTTCTGTTGGAGCTTGAAGAAAGCGAACGCCAGATCGACCTGTTGGTGAACTGCGCGGCCGTACGCTCCTATGGGCACTTTCTGGCTCAGGACTGGAGCCAGGAACAGGATCTGATCGAACTGAACGTTCTAGCCCTCACCCGCCTCTGTCACGCCTTGGGCAATGCCATGGCCGTGCAGGGTGGTGGGCAGATCCTGAATGTCGCCTCACTGGCCGCCTTTCAGCCCGGCCCATGGATGAGCAGCTATGCGGCGAGCAAGGCCTATGTGCTGCATTTTTCCGAAGGGCTGCGCGAGGAACTCAAGCAGACCGGGGTGAAGGTTTCGGTGCTGTGTCCTGGACCGGTACGCTCCAGCCAGCGGCGCATTCCGCGCCTGGCGAACAGCTCGCAGGTGCTGGACCCCGAGCAGGTAGCGCTGCAGACGGTGCGAGCGCTGGCCCGCAATCGCGCGGTGATCGTGCCCGGGCAGCGCAATGCCTGGCTGGCCAGGGCTCCGCGCCTGGGCTCACGGTGGCTGACGCGCATCGTGAGTGGATGGATCAACAAGGCTTTCGCCCCCCATTGAAGCCGGCAAGGCTGGGCGCTGGGCACAAGCCTCAGTACACTGAACCTTCGACTGCCATGGAGATGCATTGTGGATACTTTGTTTACCAAGATCATCAACCGGGAGATTCCGGCCAAGATCATCTACGAGGATGACCAGGTACTGGCCTTCCACGATATCGCGCCACAGGCCCCGGTGCATTTTCTGGTCATCCCGAAAAAACCCATCCGCACGCTCTACGACTTGACCGAAGACGACAAGGGCCTGGCTGGACATATCCTGTTCACCGCCCAGCGGCTGGCCAAGGAGCTGGGTTGCGAAGAGGGCTTTCGGGTGGTCATGAACTGCAACGAACTGGGCGGTCAGACCGTCTACCACATACACATGCATGTACTGGGACAGCGCCAGATGAACTGGCCACCCGGTTGAGCGGCATTCATGCAGGCCAGGTTTTCAACGGAGGTGCCCATGGCTACCCAGCGTCACTACTCGCCCATTGATCGTTTGCTGCTGCAGGCCGATACGGCCATGCGCACGCTGTTACCGTTCAGCGGACATCCATCGCGACCCTCGCCGGCGCTCGTCCAGCCCGAGGTGACGATGGACAAGCAGCAGAGTCGGCACGTGGCCGGCCTGATGCGCATCAATCATACCGGTGAGGTCTGCGCTCAGGCGCTGTATCAAGGCCAGGCCCTGACCGCGAAGCTGCCCCAGGTGCGCAAGGCCATGGAGCATGCGGCCGAAGAGGAAGTGGACCACCTGGCGTGGTGCGAGCAGCGCATTCGGCAACTGGGCAGCCACACCAGTGTGCTCAATCCGTTGTTCTACGGCATGTCGTTCGGTATCGGCGCGGTAGCAGGCGTCATCAGTGACCGGGTGAGCCTGGGTTTCGTGGCAGCGACCGAGCATCAGGTGGTCAAGCATCTGGATGAGCACTTGCTGCAACTGCCCGCCGAAGACGTCAAGTCGCGGGCGATCCTGGCGCAGATGCGCAGTGATGAGCAAGCCCATGCCGAATCGGCGCTCGACGCAGGCGGGGCCAGGTTTCCGGCGCCGTTGCGCTTTGGCATGAGCCTGTTGGCCAAGGTCATGACCAAGAGCACCTACCGGATTTGATTGTTTGCGGCAGATAGAACAGGGGCGCTCGATGAGCGCCCTTTTCATTTGTTCTTGAAGTCAGCCCAGTTCGACGATTTCGTAGTCATGGGTGATGTCCACGCCGGCGCGACCCAGCATGATGGATGCCGAGCAATACTTCTCTGCCGACAGCTCCACTGCACGCTTGACCTGAGCTTCTTTCAGGCCGCGGCCCTTGACCACGAAGTGCAGGTGGATCTTGGTGAAGACTTTCGGGTCTTCGCTAGCGCGTTCGGCTTCCAGAAAGGCTTCGCAGCTTTCGATGGGCTGGCGCGATTTCTTGAGGATGCTGACCACGTCATAGTTGCTGCAGCCGCCCAGGCCCAGCAGCAGCATTTCCATGGGGCGCACGCCGAGGTTGCGGCCGCCGCTCTCGGGAGGTCCGTCCATGACCACGACATGGCCGCTACCCGACTCGCCCAGAAACATGGCCTCGCCGGCCCACTGAATACGCGCCTTCATCTTTCCGGACTCCCGTGTTCATAAAGCGGGTGAGCTTAACACAGCGCACCTGTAACAATTCGCGAGGTCGAAACGGTCAAATCCCACGTTCTGCAGTCAAATGCCGTGTGACCACACTATGTGTCTGATAAGCTGACGCCAATGTACTGGCGTATTGCCGTGATTCATGCAAGATCGATTGCCCTTTCCGGAACCAAGCCATGACTGCTGCCGCGCACAAGATCAAGAACCTCGAAAAGCTGCTCGCGCAAGGTCAGCGCCATCGATTTGCCGCGAAGACCACGCTGATCACGGCCGGTGCACGGGATGACACCCTTTCGTTGATTCTCAAGGGCTCGGCAACGGTGATGATCGAGGCCGAGGAAGGCCGGGAGTTGGTGATTGCCTACCTCAATGCCGGAGACTTCTTCGGTGAGCTGGGTCTTTTTCAGTCACCCCATGGCGCACAGGCACACGATGCCTGGGTACGTGCCAGGACCGAATGCGAAGTGGTGCAGATCAGCTACACCGCGTTTCGCGAATTGGCTCAGCAGGAGCCGGACATGCTCTATGCAGTGGGTGGGCAAATGGCGCAACGTCTGCGCGACACCACGCGCAAGGTGGGCGACCTGGCGTTCTTTGATGTGACTGGGCGGGTAGCTCGTTGCTTGCTGGATCTGTGCAAGCAGCCCGACGCGATGACCCACCCCGACGGCATGCAGATCAAGATCACGCGTCAGGAAATCGGCCGCATCGTGGGCTGTTCACGGGAGATGGTCGGACGGGTTCTCAAGGACCTGGAAGAGCGCAGCGTGGTCCACGTGAAGGGCAAGACCATGGTGGTGTACGGCACCCGCTGACCCGTCAGGCTCAGGCCAGTGCTGTTAGCATTTGGGTATAGGCCACTTGCAGCTCGTCGATCAAATCCGGTGCAGGATGACGCTCGTGCAGTGCTATATGGCTGGAGGCCTTGACGCGCTGCTCCAGCCCACACTGCTGATTGAACAGATTGACGGCGGCCGCCATCGATTCGCGCTCGTCCTCCATCAACATCGCCCCGTGAACCAATACCACCGGACGCGTGCCGCTCAGGCCCTGGCGCCAGCGCTGTGCCGTGCCCACCCATTTGCGGCCGTCGAGATTGACGTTGAAGCGGCCATCGCAGAAGGCGCCTTCTATTTCGCCCAGTGACGCGCTGCCACCCAGGCGCTCGAGGGCATCGAGCAAGGGCTGGCACAGGCGGCGGTAGGCCGTTTCGATACGGTGTTGGTCGCCTTCCTGCTGCGGGGCCACATACACCAGCGCGACGTTGATCGTCGAGGGCGACTGTGGCACCGGTTCGCCGCCGGTCTCGCGCAGCAGCACGGGCCAGCCGCTGGCAGCCGATGCGAGGCTGGCCTGCTCGAAGCCATCGAGGCGGCTCATGCGTCGCGGCATCACCAAGGTGCGATCGGTCGGGCACCAGAACAGCAGGCCCCAAGCCTGCTCGCCCTTGCAGACGCTGCCGAGCAGATCCTGCTCGGCACGCAACCCCTGTTCCGTAGGCAAATGCTCAAGCATGAGGGGTGATACTCGTGTGAGGTGAAGGTCAGGAAGACCGTTGACTCAGGGGAAAAACAGTCGCTGCAGCTCAAGGCCTGGATCTTCGGCCCGCATGAACGCTTCGCCGACCAGGAACGAGTAGACCTCGTTGATTTCCATTAGCTGGACATCGGCGCGGTTGAAGATGCCGCTCTCGGTGATCACCAGGCGATCGCGCGGGATACGCGGCAGCAGATCGAGCGTGGTTTCCAGGCTGACGTCGAAGGTGTGCAGGTTGCGGTTGTTGACGCCGACCAGCGGGGTGTCCAGGGTTTTCAGTGCGCGCTCCAACTCATCGCCGTCGTGGACTTCGACCAGCACGTCGAGGCCAACGCCCTTTGCCACTGCGGCCAGCTCGGCCATTTGCGCATCCTGCAGCGCCGAGACGATCAACAGGATGCAGTCCGCCCCCAATGCGCGCGCTTCGACCACCTGATAGGGGTCGATCATGAAGTCCTTGCGGATCACCGGCAGCTGGCAGGCAGCGCGCGCCTGTTGCAGGTACAGGTCGGCCCCCTGGAAAAAGTCGATGTCGGTCAGTACCGACAGGCAGGTAGCGCCGCCTTTCTCGTAGCTGGCAGCGATGTCGGCGGGTACGAAGTGCTCGCGGATGACACCTTTGCTGGGCGAGGCTTTCTTGACCTCGGCAATGACCGCTGGCTTCTTCGAAGCGGCCTGGGCGATCAAGGCCTGGGCAAAACCACGCGGCGCATCGGCTGCGGCGGCAAGGCGCTCGAGTTCGGCCAGGCCGACTCGTTCGCGACGCTCGGCCACTTCCTGCGCCTTGCGCGCCAGTATGTTCTCTAACACCGTAGGCACGCTCATGCTTCGTTCTCCTGCTTGAATACAGCGGTAAAGGCACCCAGCTCCTCGAGCTTTTCGCGGGCCAGGCCGGTGTGCAAGGCATCGTGCGCCATGGCCACGCCCTCTTGCAGGCTGCTCGCCACATCGGCGGCGTACAACGCTGCGCCGGCATTGAGGACGATCATTTCGGCGGCTTTCTCGCCATGTTCGGTCTTGCGTCGACCCAGCGCATCGCGGATCAATTCGAGCGAAGCCGCCGGGCTGTCGACCACCAACCCGTGCAAGCTCTGGCTCTTGATGCCCAGGTCTTCGGGCTCGACCCAGTATTCGGTGACTTCGCCATCCTTGAGCTCGGCGACGAAGGTTGGCGCGGCCAGGCTGAACTCGTCCAGACCGTCGCGCGAATGCACCACCAGTACGTGTTTGCTGCTCAGGCGCGCCAGCACTTCGGCCAGCGGTCGGCACAGGGCCTGGGTGAACACACCGACCACCTGATGCTTGACGCCTGCCGGATTGGTCAAGGGCCCGAGCATGTTGAACAGGGTCCGCAGGCCCAGATCGCGGCGCGGGATGGCGGCGTGTTTCATGGCGCTGTGATGAGCCTGGGCGAACATGAAGCCGATGCCGACGCTGTCGATGCAGCGGGCGACCTGAGTGGCGTCCAGGTTGAGGTAGACGCCGGCAGCTTCGAGCAGGTCAGCGCTGCCGCTCTTGCCCGAGACCGCACGGTTGCCATGCTTGGCCACCGTGCAACCGGCCGCCGCGACGACCAGTGCCGAGGCAGTGGACACGTTGAAGATGTTGGCGCCATCGCCACCGGTGCCGACGATGTCGACCACCTTGTCCAAGGTCCGCAGTTCGACCTTGCTCGCCAGCTCGCGCATCGCCGACACGGCGCCGACGATCTCGTCGATGGTCTCGCTTTTCATGCGCATGCCCATCATGAAGGCGCCGATCTGCGCTTCGCTGCATTGGCCGGTCATGATGTCGAGCATCACCGTGCGCATTTCCTCGGTGCTGAGGTCCAGCTGGCTGACGATACGGGTCAGCGCGCTTTTGATATCCATGGGTATTCCTTAGCCCTGGCGGCTGCCGCCGGTCTGCTTGAGAAAGTTGGCGAACAGCTCGTGGCCTTGCTCGGTCAGGATCGATTCGGGGTGGAACTGCACACCCTCGACATTCAAGGTCTTGTGCCGCAGGCCCATGATCTCGTCCACCGTGCCGTCTTCGTGTGTGGTCCAGGCCGTCAGCTCCAGGCACTCGGGCAGGGTCTGCGCCTTGACTACCAGGGAGTGATAGCGGGTGACGGTCAATGGGTGGCTGAGACCTTCGAATACACCCAGGTCGGTGTGGGTGATCGGGCTGGTCTTGCCGTGCATGACCAGCCGAGCGCGCACCACGTCACCGCCGAAGGCCTGGCCGATCGACTGATGGCCTAGGCAGACACCCAGGATGGGCAGCTTGCCGGCGAAGTGGCGAATGACGTCAAGAGACACACCGGCTTCGTTGGGCGTGCAGGGTCCGGGCGAAACGACGATGCGCTCCGGGGCCAGGGCCTCGATTTCGGCGATGGTCAGTTCATCGTTGCGGATGACCTTGACGTCAGCGCCAAGCTCGCCCAGGTACTGGACGACGTTGTAGGTAAAGGAGTCGTAATTGTCGATCATGAGCAACATGGTGCTTAACCTCTCGAATCTGCTGACGGGTCACCGGTTGTCTGGAACCGGTGAACACTGGCTTGCCGGGTCCGGTATCAGTCTGGCGATTGCTCGGCCAGGGCCACGGCCTTGAACATGGCGCGACGCTTGTTCAGCGTTTCTTCCCATTCCAGGGCAGGCACCGAGTCGGCCACGATGCCGCCGCCAGCCTGTACGTGCAGTTCACCGTTCTTGATGACCGCGGTACGGATGGCGATCGCGGTATCCATGTTGCCGTTCCAGGCGAAGTAGCCGACCGCACCGCCGTAGACACCGCGCTTGACCGGTTCCAGCTCGTCGATGATTTCCATGGCGCGGATCTTCGGGGCACCGGACAGGGTGCCAGCCGGCAGGATGGCGCGCAGGGCATCCATGGCGGTCAGGCCCTGCTTGAGGTGGCCGGTCACGTTGGACACGATGTGCATCACGTTGGAGTAACGCTCGATGACCATCTTCTCGGTCAGCTTCACCGAGCCAACTTCCGATACCCGGCCCACGTCGTTGCGGCCCAGGTCGATCAGCATCAAGTGCTCGGCGATTTCCTTGTCATCCGACAGCAGGTCGACTTCCAGCGCATGATCGGCTTCTTCGGTCGCGCCGCGCGGGCGGGTTCCGGCAATCGGCCGTACCGTGATCAGGTCGTCCTCGACCCGCACCAGCACTTCGGGCGAGCTGCCGACTACGTGGAAATCGCCGAAATTGAAGAAGTACATGTACGGCGTTGGGTTGAAGCAGCGCAACGCGCGGTACAGATCGATCGGCGCGGCCTTGAAGTCGATGGACATGCGCTGCGAAGGGACCACCTGCATGACGTCGCCTGCCAGGATGTATTCCTTGATGATGTCGACGGCGCCTTCGTAGTCGGACTGGGTGAAACTGGAACGAAACACCGGGTCGGCAGCTTGCGGACGATTGAAGTCCAGCCCGCGGCGCGGCGCGATGGGCTGGCGCAGGCGGTCCATCAAGGCTTCGAGCTGGTCGCGGGCCTGCTCGTAGGCATCGGCCTGCGCAGGATCGGCCAGGACGATGGCGTGCATCTTGCCAGCCAGGTTGTCGAACACCACCACGGCATCGGAGACCATCAACAGGATATCCGGAACGCCCAGCGGATCCGGGTTCGGGCACTGGCCCAAACGCTTCTCGACGTAACGCACGCAGTCATAGCCGAAATAGCCCACCAGGCCACCGTTGAAGCGTGGCAGGCCAGCGATGGTCGGCACGTTGTAGCGGGCCTTGAAGGTCTCGACGAAGGCCAGCGGGTCTTCGACATCGCAGGCTTCGATCTCGACGCCGTCGCAGGTCACGCTGGCATGGTAGCCGTGAACACGCAGGACGGTGCGGCACGGCAGGCCGATGATCGAGTAGCGGCCCCATTTCTCGCCGCCCTGTACCGATTCCAGCAGATAGGAATTGGGCTGGTCGGCCAGTTTCAGGTAGATGGACAGGGGTGTATCGAAGTCGGCCAGAGTTTCGTGGGCCATCGGGATACGGTTGTAGCCTTCGGCGGCCAGGCGCAGGAATTCTTCGCGGGTCATGATTCAGCCTCGTGATGGAGGGGTCGAACGGTCTGTGGGCAAACGCTGGAACGGGAAAGTCAGGCGCGCCAACGCCAGCGGGCCAGGGCCTTGATGACTTTCATCCAGAGTTTGCGAGTGACCACCACGATGGAATCTCTATGAGCGGGGGAGTTGCCGTGGGCCAACGTTATCCCAGTGGCCGGATCGAAGCAACCAGGCATCAGTGCGCGCAGATCGTCGATCACCAGTGCCGGTGATTCCTCGGCGATCGGTCGGCCATGGTTGTAACCGTAGCTGAGCGCGATACAGTTCACGCCCGCAGCCTTGGCGGCTTGCACGTCACTGCGCGAATCGCCGATGAACAAGGCGTGCTGCGCCTTGACCTTGGCCATTTTCATGACGAACAACAGGGCTGCCGGATCGGGCTTCTGCTGGGGTAGCGTATCGCCGCCGATGATCCACTTGAAATAGCGTCCAAGGCCCATCTGGTCCAGCAGGGGCGCGACGAAGCGTTCCGGCTTGTTGGTGATCAGGGCCATCTTCACGCGTTTCTTGTGCAGCCACTTGAGGGTTTCGTGAACCCCTGGGTAGACCTGGGTCAAGGCATGGCTTGCGGCATAGGCCGCTGAAAACAGCTCGAGGGCGTGTTCGGTTTCCGCCTCGTCGATGTGCTGGTGATCGATGCCGCCTGCCAGCGCACGGCGAACCAGCACGCGGGCACCGTTGCCGATCCATTCGCGCACGGCTTCGATCCCGGCCGGCTCACGGCCCAGCTGGGCCAACATGGTATCGACGGCGGCGGCCAGATCAGGCACCGAGTCCACCAGGGTGCCGTCCAGGTCGAACATCACCAAGCGCGGCAGACTGCCGGGAAACAGCCGCTCTAGGGCGCTCATGAGCGGGCCAGCGTCAGTTCCGTGCGCATTTGCTCGATCACATGGCGGTAGTCGGGCGCGTTGAAGATGGCCGAGCCGGCGACGAAGGTGTCGGCACCGGCTGCGGCGATCTCGCGAATGTTGTTCACGTTGACGCCGCCGTCGATTTCCAGGCGGATTTCGCGCCCGCTGGCGTCGATCAGAGCGCGTGCTTCACGCAGCTTGTTCAGGGTGCCGGGAATGAACTTCTGGCCGCCGAAACCGGGGTTGACGCTCATCAACAGGATCATGTCGACCTTGTCCATGACGTATTCGAGCAGGTTCAGCGGGGTTGCCGGATTGAAGACCAGACCGGCCTTGCAACCACCTTCGCGGATCAACTGCAGCGAGCGGTCGATGTGCTGAGTCGCTTCGGGGTGGAAGGTGATGTAACTGGCACCCGCCTCGATGAAGTCACCGATGATACGGTCGACCGGGCTGACCATCAGATGGACATCGATGGGCGCACTGATGCCGTACTTGCGCAGCGCCGCACAGACCATCGGGCCGATGGTGAGGTTGGGGACGTAGTGGTTGTCCATCACGTCGAAGTGGACGATATCGGCGCCCGCGGCGAGTACGTTATCGACTTCCTCGCCCAGGCGGGCGAAATCCGCAGAGAGGATGGACGGGGCAATTGCGAAGGGCTGCATGGCGCACCTATTCAGGCTGGAATCACGGTGGCGCGCATTGTAGCTCAGGTGCGATGGGCGGGCGAATCGCGCTGGAACGCATTGCAGAACCGGGGGCGGAGCGAAGGGGGAACATTCGCTGTGAACGACCTTTGCGTGGATGGCACTAAGCTATAGGCTTGGAATTTCAACCGGTGTCGAACACAAGAATCATTGATCTGGACGGAAAGTACCGATGAAAGCTGTTCACATCAGAGCGGTCTGCCTGGCATTGCTCGTTCCGCTGCACGGCTTTGCGCTGGCCGAGGACGCCGCACCGGCGAAGGATGCGGCAGATGTTCGTCAACCTTTGCCTGAGCGCAGCGTCGAGGATGCCCAGGCACTGGAACGTCAACTGCCTGCCAGCGAGCAGCAACAGTTGCAGGCCGGCAGCGACGAGTTCCTGTCGCTGTGGCGTCCAGCCAATACTGCCGATGCGCAGGGTACGGTCATCATCGTGCCAGGTGCCGGGGAAACCGCGGACTGGCCGCAGGGCGTGGGGCCGTTGCGGCGCAAGTTGCCGGACGCGGCGTTCAACAGCCTGAGCCTCAGCCTGCCGGACCTGGTCAGCCAGATGCCTTCGGCTAGGCCAGCCGAGAAGCCGCCATTGCCGGTGACTACCGAAACCCAGGCGACGCCGCCGGACGCCGGCGCCGGGGTGGAAAAGGCCACAGCGCAGGATGCCGAAGCGGCCAGCCCCGAGGTGCAGTTGCAAGACCCGATGAAGGTGGACGCCGAGCGCATCTTTGCGCGCATCGAAGCAGGCATCGCTTTCGCCCAGCAACACAACTCGCGCAGCATCGTATTGGTAGGTCATGGCAGCGGTGCCTACTGGGCGACCCGCTACATGGCCGAACGGCAACCTGCACACGTACAGCGACTGGTGTTGGTGGACACGCGCACGCCGGACAATGCACCCCAGCAGATCGACGAGTTGGCCGCACTGCTCAAGGTGCCGACCACGGACATCTTCTACAGCGATCGTCAGGCGGCGGCTGCTGCTGCGCAACTGCGTCTGCAAGCCAGCAAGCGCAACAAGGGCGCGGTGTATTCCCAGGTTTCGCTCAAATCGCTGCCGGACAGGGATGCACAGGCCGAGCAGTTGTTCCGGCGGGTCAAGGGTGCCTTGAGCGCGCAGTAGACGATTGCGCGCTCGCCAGCGGACCGGCCCATCAACGCAGATCGCGGCGCTCGCGGATCAGGCTGTAGGCGTTGTGCAGCTCACGGGTGCGGTCGGTCGCCTCGCGAATCTGCGCCGGGGTTGCGCCACTGCCGACCAGCTTGTCGGGGTGATGTCGGCTCAAGAGGCGCCGGTAGGCGCGCTTGATCTGATCCGGCTCGGTGGTCGAGGACACTCCCAGCAAACGCATCGCTTCTTCGTAGGCACCGCCACGCTTGGTCACCGGTCTGTGGCGCGGCTCGTAGTCCTGCCCCAGCCCCTGCACGCGCGCCGACGACCAGCCCAGCCACTTGCCCCAGGTGACCACCAGCTCGCGTTCGGCGGTTCCGGCGCGACCATCGGCCCAGACCATCCGCCAGCAGGCACGCAGCATGCCTTCGGCGGAATTGGGTTGATGCTTGAGGCGCAGCAGGTGCCCGCGCAACTGATCACCCCCCGCCTTGCCCCGATTGAATGCACCGATCGCGCGGCGACGTGCCTGCTCGTTGAGGTTCAAAGAGCGCATTTCCAGGCGCGCCTGCTGGATATGCGCCGCGAGCACTTGGCCTTCAGCCTTGGCCACCCGGCCCAGCAGGACGAACAACAGCTCTTCGTCGCGCAGCACCGACTTGCCCTTGAGCCGATCCAGCAATTCCCCCCAGGTCTGTAACCTGAGATGGCGATCCAGCGCTTGACCAAGCACCAGGCCCAGCAGCGCGCCTGGAATGTCGGCAATGGCATAACCTGCCGCTGCGCCGGCTACCGTTGTGGGCCACAGCATATCAACCCCGCTCGGCCAAGAGCCGATCCAGGTCGCTCAGCCGCTGCGGCGTGCCGACGTCGATCCACTGACCCCGGTAGTGCTCGCCGGTCACCTGCCCCACGTCCATCGCACGGCGCAACAATGGCGCGAGCTTGAACGCGGTTTCGCCATGGCCGTCGAACAGCTCGGGGTCGAGCACGGCGATGCCGCTGTAGGTCAACCCGGGCTGGTCGCGCACCTGGCCTTCGAGCAGGGTGAAGTCACCCTGCGGATGCTGGGCCGGGTTGTCGACCAGTACCAGATGAGCCTGGCCCGCCAATGGGCCGCGCAATTGGCTGAAATCGTAGTCAGTCCAGATGTCGCCATTGACCACCAGAAACGGTGCATCACCCAGCAGCGGTAACGCCTGACGAATGCCGCCGCCGGTTTCCAGCGGTTCGGTCTCGCGCGAATACTCGATGGCCACACCATAACGAGCGCCGTCGCTCAGGTAGTCTTCGATCTGCTGGCCCAGCCAGGCGTGATTGATCACCACGTCGCTGAAGCCCGCCTTGGCCAACGCGAGCAGGTGGTATTCGATCAACCGTTTGCCACCAACGCTCAGCAACGGCTTGGGCGTGGTCAGGGTCAGCGGGCGCATGCGCTCGCCCTTGCCTGCCGCCAGGATCATGGCTTTCATGAGGACACTCCAAGGCTTTTGAACAGTTGACCCAGTTCAGCCAGCTCGGGACGCCGCGCCAGTACCGTTTCTATATAAGAGAAGAAACGCGGTACGTCGGCCAGGTAACGGGGTTTGCCGTCACGATGGCAGATACGGGCGAAAATGCCGATCACTTTAAGATGGCGCTGCACGCCCATCAGGTCGCTGGCACGGCAGAACTCGGCAAAGTCCAGCTGCACCGGTATGCCCTGCTCGCCTGCCTGCTCCCAGTAGCGCTGCAGCCATGCCTGCACACGCTCCTCTGGCCAACTGAGAAACGCATCTTTGAACAGGCAGGTGATGTCGTAGGTAACCGGACCATAGACCGCATCCTGAAAGTCCAGCACGCCTGGATTAGGCTCGCTGACCATGAGATTGCGCGGCATGAAGTCGCGATGCACCAGTACCTTGGGCTGCGCCAGGGCGCTGTCGATCAGGCGCGTGCTCACGCGTTGCCAGGCCGCCAGTTGCTCGGCGTCCAGCTGTTTGCCCAAGGCCTTGCCAACGTACCATTCCGGAAACAGTTCGAGCTCGCGTCGCAGCAGTGCCACGTCGTAGCTGGGCAGGTCGCCGCTGGCCGGTAGTTTCTGCAGCGCCAGCAAGGCATCGATGGCGTCGGCGAACAGCGCTTCGGCGTTGTCCGCATCGATCACGTCCAGGTAGGTCTGGTGGCCAAGATCGCTCAACAGCAGGAAGCCACGCTCTAGGTCCTGGGCATGAATCTGCGGCACATTGAGGCCGGCACTCGCCAGCAATTCGTCGATTTTCACGAACGGTGCGCAGTTTTCCTGGGGCGGTGGCGCGTCCATGACGATAAAACTGCGACCCTGGCCCTGCCAGCGGAAGTACCGACGAAAACTGGCATCGCTACTGGCCGCAGTCAACGTGGCCGGGGGTACGGCGCCCCATTCACGAGCCTGGAAGAGTTTCTCCAGTTGCTCGTCGAGCCATGTTTTGAGGTGTTGCAGGCGTACATCTTGATCAGGCATTGCAAGGGTCTCCGACGGCGCTAGCCGTCAAGCGGGTCATGCTTTATTATCCAGCATCTTTTTCAGACCATCGAGAGGCGTGCGGCCCCCCCGCGGGCAAGATGGCACGCAGGAAGCCCGGACTAATAAGATGGCATTGAAATCCCCCGCGTTTCGTAAAAAATTTCCGTTGCTGGTCACTGGCGGTTTGCTGGTGATGCAACCCATGGCCACCCAGTTCGTCTTTGCTGCAGAGCAATTCGACTGCCAAGTCTCCGCTGCCGGTGCCTGGGACTGCAACCCCAAGGCCTCGGCTGCGCAGTTGCCGCCACGCCCCGTGCACGACGGCGCGGCGGTGGCAGGCAGTGGCGGCGGCTCTTCGCGTGAAGAGAAGACCGTCGGCCCGGTGGCCGTCACCCAGAGCAAGGGCCGTGGCCTGACCTCGCGCAGCGCCGACTACAGCCACCTGGACTGGGTACCGCGCAGCAAGCTGACTGCCGCGCAACTGGCCGAAACCGGGCCGTACTGCTCCGGTGCGTACATCGAACCCGTGCGTCCCGGCATGAGCGACAACACGCCCAAGAGCGAGTCACCGACCTTCATCGGCGCCAAGGCTTCGCGCTACCAGACCGAAGAGCAGATCGCTTCGCTGGCCGGTGACGTGGTGATGCGCCAGGGCAGCATGCAGATCGAGGCCGACGAGGCCAGCCTGCATCAGGCCGAGAACCGTGGTGAGCTCAACGGCAACGTCAAGCTGCGCGACAACGGCGCGCTGGTCGTGGGCGACCACGCCCAGGTCCAGCTCGACACCGGCGAGGCCCAGGTCGACAACGCCGAATACGTGCTGCACAAGTCGCGCATCCGCGGCAGTGCGCTGTACGCCAAGCGTGCCGAAAACGCGATCATCCGCCTCAAGGACGGTACCTATACCACCTGTGAGCCGGACAGCAACGCCTGGCAGCTCAAGGGCAACAACATCACGCTGAACCCGGCCACCGGTTTCGGCACCGCGACCAACGTCACCCTTCGGGTAAAGGATATTCCGGTGCTGTACACGCCGTATATCTACTTCCCGATCGATGACCGTCGCCAGTCCGGCTTCCTCCCGCCGTCCTTCGCCACCGACAGCGACAGCGGCTTCACCCTCGTCACGCCGTACTACTTCAACCTGGCGCCCAACTACGACGCCACGTTGTATCCGCGCTACATGGCCAAGCGCGGCGTGATGATGGAAGGCGAGTTCCGCTACCTGACCAAGACCAGCGAAGGCCAGTTCGGCGGTGCGTACCTCAACGACGAGAACGACGATCGCCGCCTGCAGTCCGACTACGACAAGACCCGCTGGATGGTCAACTGGCAGCACAAAGGCGGCCTGGATTCGCGTCTGACCACCGAAGTCGACTACACCGACATCAGCGATCCCTACTACTTCCAGGACCTGCAGTCCGACCAGATCGGCGTCGAGCGCCACGACTGGATCAACCAGCAGGGTGCCCTGACCTATCGTGGCGATACCTACACCGCACGCTTGAACGTTCAGGCGTACAAGCTGGCGACCGTGGCGGACATCACTCCGTACAACCGCATGCCGCAGATCACCTTCAACGGTGCACTGCCTTACCATCCGGGTGGTCTGGACTTCACGTACAACAGCGAGATCGTTCGTTTCGAGCGTGATCTGCGCACCGGTACGTTCATCAACGAAGATGGTTTCAGTGATCGCCGTATCGACAACAACGTCTCCGGCCTGGCCCGCGCCAACGGCAACCGCCTGAACCTGGAACCTGGTGTGGCCCTCCCGCTGAACTGGAACTGGGGCTTCGTGCGTCCGTCGCTCAAGTACATGTACACCCAGTACGACCTGGATCTGGACAGCCGCGGCAAGAACACCCTGCTGGCCGACGAGCGTTTCAGCAGCTCGCAGAACCGTGGCGTACCGATCGCCAGCATCGACAGCGGCCTGTACTTCGATCGCGACACGCAGATGTTCGGTACCAACTTCCGCCAGACCCTGGAGCCGCGCCTGTTCTACCTCTATGTACCTGAGGAAGACCAGACCGACATTCCCGTGTTCGACACGTCGGAAACTACCTTCAGCTACGGTTCGTTGTTCCGTGAAAACCGCTTCACCGGTACCGACCGCGTGGGCGACGAGAACAAGCTCTCGCTGGGCGTGACCAGCCGCTGGATCGAAGACAACGGTTTCGAGCGTCAGCGTGTCAGCGTCGGTCAGGCCCTGTATTTCCGGGATCGCGAAGTGCAACTGCCGGGCGTCGACTTCAAGACCCGCGACGATGCACAGGCCAACGTTTCGCCGTACGCCCTGGAATACGAATACCGCTTCAACCGCGACTGGCGCTTCAGCTCGGATTTCAACTGGGATCCAGACAGCCGCAGCACTCGTTCGGGCAGCGCGATGTTCCACTACCAGCCTGAAGACAACCCCAACAAGGTGGTCAACCTGGGCTATCGCTACCGCGACGACACCGTGCACTACGATTCGGCGACCGGTCGCTGGACCTTCGGTGGCGACTACGGTCAGCCGGGCGATCCGAACTACGTGAAGGACTACTACAAGATCCAGCAGCATGACTTCTCGGTCATGTGGCCGATCGTGCCGCAGTGGAGCGTCATCAGCCGCTGGCAGTTCGACTACAACCGCAACCGCACGCTGGAAGCCTTCGGTGGTTTCGAATACGACAACTGCTGCTGGAAGATGCGTCTGATCAACCGTTACTGGGTTGACTACGACGAATACAGCCAGGCCGCCCCGCAGAACGAAAAAGGCGACCATGGCATCTTCCTGCAAATCGTGCTGAAGGGCCTCGGTGGCGTGGTAGGCAATAAGGTTGAGGGTTTCCTCGACAAGGGCATTCAAGGTTATCGTGAACGTGAAGACCAAGCTATGTGATCTGCTGCGCCCAGTCGTGCTGGGCGCCATGCTGCTGGGCACCACGGCGCACGCCGCGGTGCAACAGCTGGACCGTGTCGTGGCCATCGTCGACAACGACGTGGTCATGCAAAGTCAGCTCGACCAGCGCGTCAAGGAAGTGCAGCAAACCATCGCCAAGCGTGGCGGCAGTGGTGGCGTGCCTCCCGCCAGCGTCCTGCAACAGCAGGTGCTGGAACGCCTGATCGTCGAGAATCTGCAACTGCAGATCGGCGAGCGTTCCGGCATTCGCATCACCGACGAAGAACTCAACGGTGCCATCGCCACCATCGCCCAGCGCAACAACATGTCGACCGCGCAGTTCCGCGCCGCATTGGCGCATGACGGCCTGTCGTATGACGATGCGCGCGAGCAGGTGAAGCGCGAGATGATCATCAGCCGCGTGCGTCAGCGTCGCGTGGCCGAGCGCATCCAGGTGTCGGAGCAGGAAGTGAAGAACTTCCTCGCTTCGGACCTGGGCAAGATGCAGCTGTCCGAGGAACTGCACCTGGCCAACATCCAGATCCAGGTTCCGGAAAGCGCCAGTTCGGCGGCCATCCAGGCAGCGGCCAGCAAGGCCGAAGACATCTATCGCCAACTCAAGCAGGGTGCCGACTTCAACAAGCTGGCCATTGCCAGCTCGTCGAGCGAAAACGCCCTCGAAGGCGGCGACATGGGCTGGCGCAAGCCGGCGCAGTTGCCACCACCTTTCGATCGCATGCTGAGCACCATGCCGGTTGGTGATGTCACGCAACCAGTGCGCACGCCTGTGGGTTTCATCATCCTCAAGGTGCTGGACAAGCGCGGCGGCGGCGTCCAGACCGTCGACGAAGTGCACGTACGCCACATTCTGCTGAAGCCGAGCGAGATTCGCAGTCCGGCGCAAACCGAAGAGCTGGCGCGCAAACTGTACGAGCGCATCGAGAACGGCGAAGACTTCGCCACCCTGGCGAAGAATTTCTCGGAAGATCCAGGCTCGGCACTCAACGGTGGCGACCTGAATTGGGTCAACCCACAGTCGCTGGTACCCGAGTTCCGCGAAACCATGGCCTCGACGCCAGTGGAATCGGTCTCGCGTCCATTCCAGACGCAGTTCGGCTGGCACGTTCTGCAGGTACTCGGCCGCCGCGCGACCGACAACACCGAGCAGGCCCGCGATCAGCAGGCAATGAACGTGTTGCGTAACCGCAAATACGACGAAGAGCTGCAGACCTGGATGCGCCAGATCCGCGACGAAGCCTACGTTGAAATCAAGCTGCCTGGCGCCGACCAGGCTGCACAGTGACACCCAAGCGTTTCGCGTTGACGCCCGGCGAGCCGGCGGGCATAGGTCCTGACCTGTGCCTGCTGCTCGCCGCGCAATCCCAGCCTCATCCCCTGATAGCCATCACCAGTCGTGACCTGCTCGCCGAGCGGGCCGCGCAACTGGGGCTGGCCGTCAGTCTGCTGGCAGTCGATGCCGACGCCCTCCCCGACCATCCTGCGCCCGCTGGCAGCCTGTACGTATGGGATACACCGCTGGGCGCGCCTGTGCGTACAGGTGAGCTGGATACAGCCAATGCCGCGTTCGTGCTGCAGACCCTGACCCGTGCGGCCCAAGGCTGTCTCGACGGTCTGTTCGCAGGCATGATCACCGCGCCGGTGCACAAGGGTGTCATCAACGACGGTGGCATCGCGTTTTCCGGGCATACCGAATTCCTCGCTGACCTCACCGCGACCGAACAGGTAGTGATGATGCTGGCCACCGGCGATCTGCGCGTGGCGCTGGTGACCACTCACCTGCCGCTGCGCGACGTAGCCGACGCAATCACCGCCGAACGCCTGGAGCGGGTCACGCGCATTCTGCATGCCGACCTGCAGGGCAAATTCGGCCTGGCTCGCCCGCGCATCCTGGTCTGCGGCCTCAACCCGCACGCCGGCGAGGGCGGCCACCTGGGTCGCGAAGAAATAGACATCATCGAGCCCACCCTGGAGCGTCTACGCACCGAGGGCATGGATCTGCGCGGGCCGCTGCCTGCCGATACGCTCTTCACTCCCAAATACCTGCAGCATTGCGACGCGGTGCTGGCGATGTATCACGACCAAGGCCTGCCCGTACTCAAGTACAAGGGCTTTGGCGCGGCGGTCAACGTCACCCTGGGGCTGCCGATCATCCGCACCTCCGTGGACCATGGCACCGCCCTCGACCTGGCCGGGACCGGCAAGGTCGATACCGGCAGCCTGCGCGTCGCCCTCGACACCGCCTATCGAATGGCCGAGACATTTTAATGACCGAGCAATACCAACACCGGGCGCGCAAGCGCTTTGGTCAGAACTTTCTTCATGACGCCGGCGTTATCGACCGTATCCTTCGCTCGATCCATGCCAAGCCCGGTGAACACCTGCTGGAAATCGGACCGGGCCAGGGCGCGCTGACCGAAGGCCTGCTGGGCAGCGGCGCGCAACTGGACGTCGTGGAACTGGACAAGGACCTGGTGCCCATTCTCAATCAGCAGTTCGCAGGCCGTGACAACTTCCGTCTGCACCAGGGCGACGCGTTGAAGTTCGACTTCACCAGTCTGGGTGCCGAGCCCGCTACCCTGCGCGTAGTCGGCAACCTGCCGTACAACATTTCCACACCGCTGATCTTCCATCTGCTGCACAACGCCCATCTGATTCGCGACATGCATTTCATGCTGCAGAAGGAAGTGGTCGAGCGCATGGCTGCAGGGCCTGGCGGTGGCGACTGGGGTCGTCTGTCGATCATGGTTCAGTACCACTGCCGCGTCGAACACCTGTTCAACGTCGGACCCGGTGCGTTCAATCCACCGCCCAAGGTCGATTCGGCCATCGTGCGACTGGTGCCTCATACCACCCTGCCCCACCCGGCCAAGGATCACCGCCTGCTCGAGCGTGTCGTCCGCGAAGCGTTCAACCAGCGCCGCAAGACCTTGCGCAATACCCTCAAGGCGTTGCTGCCCAATGAGGCGATCGAAGCGGCAGGCGTCGACGGCAGCCTGCGGCCCGAGCAGCTCGACCTGGCGGCTTTCGTACGCCTGGCCGATCAATTGGCCGAACGAAGCGACGCGCTCTGACCTCTAACGTGGACCACTCGTTGGTCCACAGGCCCTCTATTTGACCTAGACTGACCTGAACCGGCCGACGCCGGCTACATTCGCTCTCGCTTTCAAGGCCTTTTGCATGTCCGATCCTCGCTATCAGATCGACGTCAGCGTCGTGACCCGTTTCCTGCCCGAACAGTCCCAACCCGAGCAGCATCGTTTTGCTTTCGCCTATACCGTGACTGTGCTCAACAACGGACAACTGCCCGCTCGCTTGCTATCACGACACTGGGTGATCACCGATGGCGATGGCAAGGTCGAAGAAGTCCGTGGTCCGGGCGTGATCGGCCAGCAACCACTTATTGCTGCAGGCGCGAGTCATACCTACTCAAGCGGTACGGTCATGGCCACCACCGTGGGCAACATGCAGGGCAGTTATCAGATGCAAGCTGAGGACGGCAAGCAGTTCGAAGCCGTAATCGCGCCGTTTCGCCTCGCCGTGCCGGGAGCTCTGCACTGATGGCGGTGTACGCAGTCGGTGACTTGCAAGGCTGTCTGGAACCCCTCAAGTGCTTGCTGCAACGGGTCGCCTTCGACCCGACGAAAGACACCTTGTGGCTAGTGGGTGACCTGGTCAATCGCGGACCGAGCTCGCTGGAAACCCTGCGCTATCTGTATGCCATACGCGAGTCGGTGGTCTGCGTGCTGGGCAACCATGACCTGCACCTGCTGGCGGTAGCTCACGACGCCGAACGACTCAAGCGCGGCGATACTCTGCGCGAGATCCTCGAAGCGCCAGACGGCCCGCAACTACTCGACTGGCTGCGCCACCAGAAGCTGCTGCACTACGATGAGCAACGCAATACCGTGCTGGTTCATGCTGGGATTCCGCCCCAGTGGTCGCTGCGCAAGGCCCTGCGTCTGGCCGCCGAAGTCGAAACGGCCCTGCGTGACGACAACCTGTTTCAGCCCTATCTGGATGGCATGTACGGTAACGAGCCGAACAAGTGGGACAAGGAACTGCAGGGCGCCGCTCGTCTGCGTGTGATCACCAATTACTTCACCCGCATGCGCTTCTGCACCGCTGACGGCAAGCTCGACCTCAAGGGCAAGGAAGGCGCCGACACCGCGTTGCCCGGTTACGCGCCCTGGTTCGCGCACAAGGAGCGCAAGACCCGCGACCTCAAGATCATCTTCGGCCATTGGGCGGCCCTGGAAGGTCGCTGTGACGCGCCGGGCGTGATCGCGCTCGACACCGGTTGCGTATGGGGCGGCGCGATGACCCTGCTCGACGTCGACAGTGGCGTGCGCCTGTCATGCCAATGCACCGACCAAGGCGGGGCAATTACACCCGAACCGATGCCTGCGGCCGATTTCCCTCCCCCCAGCGACAAACGCTAGAATGGATGCCCAGCCCAGGAGCCTGCCCATGACCGAATTCCAACGCATCCCTCCGCAACAAGCCCACAGCCTGCGCGAACAGGGCGCCGTGGTGGTCGACATCCGCGATCTCCAGACCTTCGCGGCCAGCCACATCACTGACTCCACGCACCTGGACAACCACTCGCTGCACGATTTCATCAAGGCGGCCGACCTGGACAAACCGCTGGTCGTGGTCTGCTACCACGGCAACTCCAGCCAGAGCGCCGCCGCCTATCTGGTCAGCCAAGGGTTCTCCGACGTCTACAGTCTGGATGGTGGCTTCGAGTTGTGGCGCACTACCTTTCCGGGCGAAACCAGCCAGGCCTGAATCCTCGGCGGCGGGCAAGGCGCGACGAATTTTTTTTCGTGCGCCGACGCCGCGCCCCACGGGCCTTCCCGGCATCGGCGCAAAGCCTTGCCGACACTTAATTGCGCATCCGCCCTTGAAGTCCCCGATTACCAACTATCCTTTAGCTCAGGCCATCCATAACAGGGGAGAGCCGGTACACCGGCGCGCGGGTCAATCGGTAAAGACTACATGGGTGTTCTGGGGGGTATACGGCCACCAAGGGGTTCAGGTGACCGCCAGCATCAACTGAGTGATCCGACGTCGGCTCCACGTATCGAGCGAGGTGACGTCATGAGTATTTTTAGCCACTTCCAACAACGCTTCGAATCCACACGCCAGGAAGAGCTCTCATTACAGGAGTACCTCGAGCTGTGCAAAAAGGACCGTAGCACCTACGCCTCCGCCGCCGAGCGGATACTGATGGCGATCGGGGAGCCCGAATTGCTCGATACGTCGACCAATTCCAGGCTGTCGCGCATCTTTTCCAACAAGGTGATCCGCCGCTACCCCGCCTTCGAAGACTTCCATGGCATGGAGGAATGCATCGACCAGATCGTGTCGTACTTCCGCCATGCCGCGCAGGGTCTGGAAGAAAAGAAACAGATCCTGTACCTGCTCGGACCGGTCGGTGGCGGCAAGTCGTCGCTGGCCGAGAAGCTCAAACAGTTGATCGAGAAGGTGCCGTTCTACGCCATCAAGGGCTCACCGGTGTTCGAGTCGCCCCTGGGGCTGTTCAATGCCACCGAGGACGGCGCGATCCTGGAGGAAGACTTCGGCATTCCGCAGCGCTACCTGAGCACCATCATGTCGCCTTGGGCGACCAAGCGCCTGGCTGAATTCGGCGGCGACATCAGCCAGTTCCGCGTGGTCAAGCTCTACCCTTCCATCCTCAACCAGATCGCCGTGGCCAAGACCGAGCCGGGGGACGAGAACAACCAGGACATTTCCGCGCTGGTGGGCAAGGTGGACATCCGCAAGCTGGAGGAATACCCGCAGAACGACGCCGACGCCTACAGCTACTCCGGTGCCCTGTGCCGCGCCAACCAGGGGCTGATGGAGTTCGTCGAGATGTTCAAGGCACCGATCAAGGTGCTCCATCCGTTGCTGACCGCCACTCAGGAAGGCAACTACAACAGCACCGAGGGCCTGGGCGCGATCCCCTACTCCGGCATCCTGCTGGCGCACTCCAACGAATCGGAATGGCACAGCTTCCGCAACAACAAGAACAACGAAGCGTTCATCGACCGGATCTACATCGTCAAGGTGCCGTACTGCCTGCGGGTGAGCGACGAGATCAAGATCTACGACAAGCTGCTGTTCAACAGTTCGCTGTCCAAGGCTCATTGCGCGCCCGACACCCTGAAGATGCTCGCCCAGTTCACCACCCTGTCGCGGCTCAAGGAGCCGGACAACTCCAACATCTACTCGAAGATGCGCGTATACGACGGCGAAAACCTCAAGGACACCGATCCCAAGGCCAAGTCGATCCAGGAGTACCGCGACACAGCAGGTGTGGACGAAGGGATGAATGGTCTGTCGACGCGCTTCGCGTTCAAGATCCTGTCCAAGGTGTTCAACTTCGATCCACACGAAATCGCCGCCAACCCGGTGCACCTGCTCTACGTGCTGGAGCAGCAGATCGAGCAGGAGCAGTTCCCTGCCGAGGTGCGCGAGCGCTACCTGCGCTTCCTCAAGGAATACCTGGCGCCACGCTACATCGAGTTCATCGGCAAGGAGATCCAGACCGCGTACCTGGAGTCCTACAGCGAGTACGGCCAGAACATCTTCGACCGCTACGTGCTGTACGCCGATTTCTGGATTCAGGATCAGGAATACCGCGATCCGGAAACCGGGGAAATCCTCAACCGTGTGGCTCTCAACGAAGAACTGGAGAAAATCGAGAAGCCGGCCGGCATCAGCAATCCGAAGGATTTCCGCAACGAGANNCTACGAGAAGCTGCGCGTGGTGATCGAGAAGAAGATGTTCTCTAACACCGAGGATCTGCTTCCGGTCATCAGCTTCAACGCCAAGGCCAGCAAGGAGGACCAGCAGAAGCACAACGACTTCGTCACTCGCATGGTCGAGCGCGGCTATACCGACAAGCAGGTACGCCTGCTGTCCGAGTGGTATCTGCGGGTCAGGAAGTCGCAGTGATCGCGCGGTAAGCTTCAGGCAGCGAAGGGCCCGGACGGACATGAGCGTCCGGGCGCCTCGCCGCTCTCGACTTGTGGCTTGCAGCCAGGCTGCCCGGAGGCCTAATGAGCTATGTGATCGACCGACGCCTCAATGGCAAGAACAAGAGCACGGTGAACCGCCAGCGATTTCTGCGGCGTTACCGTGACCACATCAAGAAGGCTGTGGAAGAAGCGGTCGGCCGCCGCTCCATCACCGACATGGAACACGGCGAGCAGATCAGCATTCCCGGTCGCGACATCGACGAGCCGGTGCTGCATCACGGCCGTGGTGGCAAGCAGACCGTTGTGCACCCCGGCAACAAGGAGTTCACGGCCGGTGAACACATCGCTCGCCCCCAAGGCGGTGGCGGTGGCGGCAAAGGGCCTGGAAAGGCGGGCAACTCCGGCGAGGGCATGGACGAGTTCGTGTTCCAGATCACCCAGGAAGAGTTCCTCGAATTCATGTTCGAAGACCTTGAACTGCCCAACCTGGTCAAGCGCAACCTCAGTGGTACCGACACCTACAAGACGGTGCGCGCCGGGATCAGCAACGAGGGCAACCCCTCACGCATCAACATCATCCGCACCCTGCGTTCCGCCCACGCGCGGCGCATCGCGCTCTCGGGCAGCAGCCGCGCCAAGCTCAAGGCGGCCAAGCTCGAACTCGAACGCCTGAAGATCGAAGAGCCAGACAACTTTGGTGACATCCAGGCCCTGATGGGGGAAATCGAAAAGCTCAGCGCCCGCATCCATCGAGTGCCCTTCCTCGACACCTTCGACGTGAAGTACAACCTGCTGGTCAAACACCCCAACCCAAGCTCCAAGGCGGTGATGTTCTGCCTGATGGACGTGTCCGGCTCAATGACTCAGGCGACCAAGGACATCGCCAAGCGGTTCTTCATCCTGCTGTACCTGTTCCTCAAACGTAACTACGACAAGATCGAGGTGGTGTTCATTCGTCATCACACCAGCGCCCGCGAAGTCGACGAAGAAGAATTCTTCTACTCTCGCGAGACTGGCGGCACCATCGTTTCCAGCGCGTTGAAACTGATGCAGGAAATCATGGCGGCGCGCTACCCGACCAACGAATGGAACATCTACGCCGCCCAGGCCTCGGACGGTGACAACTGGAACGACGACTCGCCCATCTGTCGGGAAATCCTCACCAAGCAGATCATGCCGTTCGTGCAGTACTACACCTATGTAGAGATCACGCCGCGCGAACATCAGGCGCTGTGGTACGAATACGAGCGCATCAGCGAGTCGTTCGCCGATACGTTCGCCCAGCAACAGCTGGTGTCGGCCGGGGATATCTATCCGGTCTTCCGTGAACTCTTCCAGCGCAGGTTAGCGACATGACCGCCAGAGAGCAGAAGCGTCAACCCATCTCCACGGGCTCGGAATGGACGTTCGAGCTCATCCAGACCTATGACCGGGAAATCAGCCGCATCGCCGAGCGCTATGCGCTGGACACCTACCCCAACCAGATCGAGGTGATCACGGCCGAGCAGATGATGGATGCGTATGCTTCGGTCGGCATGCCGCTGGGCTATCACCACTGGTCCTACGGCAAACACTTTCTCAGTACCGAGAAGTCCTACACGCGCGGTCAGATGGGGCTGGCCTACGAGATTGTCATCAACTCCGATCCGTGCATCGCCTACCTGATGGAAGAGAACACCATCTGCATGCAGGCGCTGGTGGTGGCGCATGCCTGCTATGGGCACAACAGTTTCTTCAAGGGTAACTACCTGTTCCGCACCTGGACCGACGCCAGTTCGATCATCGATTACCTGGTGTTTGCCAAGTCCTACATCATGAAGTGCGAGGAACGCCATGGGATCGATGCCGTGGAAGACCTGCTCGATTCCTGCCACGCCCTGATGAACTACGGCGTCGACCGTTACAAGCGTCCGTATCCGATTTCCGCCGAGGAGGAGCGCCGCCGCCAGGCCGATCGCGAGGAACACCTGCAACGCCAGATCAACGATCTATGGCGCACCATCCCTAAGGGCGCCGACAAGAACCGCGAGGAGGACAACGCCCGGTTCCCGGCCGAACCGCAGGAGAACATCCTGTACTTCATCGAGAAACACGCGCCGCTGCTCGAGCCGTGGCAACGCGAGATCGTCAGGATCGTGCGCAAGATCGCGCAGTACTTCTACCCCCAGCGCCAGACCCAAGTGATGAACGAAGGCTGGGCGACGTTCTGGCACTACACCCTGATGAACGACCTCTACGACGAGGGTCTGGTCACCGATGGTTTCATGATGGAGTTTCTGCAGTCGCACACCAGTGTAGTGTTCCAGCCGGGTTTCGACAGCCCCTACTACAACGGTATCAACCCCTATGCGCTGGGTTTTGCCATGTACCGGGACATACGGCGCATGTGCGAGCACCCGGACGACGAGGACCGCCGCTGGTTTCCCGAAATTGCTGGCAGTGACTGGCTGTCGACGATCAAGTTCGCCATGAGCAGCTTCAAGGACGAGAGTTTCATCCTGCAGTACCTGTCGCCCAAGGTCATTCGTGACCTGAAGCTGTTCAGCATCATGGACGACGACCAGCGCGACGAACTGCTGGTGCCCGCGATCCACGACGAGAACGGCTACCGCACGATCCGTGAGACCCTGGCGGCGCAATACAACCTGGGCAACCGCGAGCCCAACGTGCAGATCTGGAGCATCGATCGACGCGGTGACCGCTCATTGACCCTGCGTCATCAGCAACACGACCGCAAGCCTCTGGGCGAATCCACCGAGGAAGTGCTTAAGCACCTGCACCGTTTGTGGGGCTTCGACATCCATCTGGAGACGCTGCAGGGCGATCAACTGGTCAAGACGCACCACGTGCCGCCGCGCAACGAGCACACGGACGGCAGCCATGGGCGGGCGGACCTCAACGTCGTGCACCTCTGAGGCCGGTGCACTCGGCTAACCTTCGATGGCTTGGTGTTATCCTTCGCGGCCATCGGAGGTGTTGCAATGAAGATCTATGAAGTAGGCGGCGCGGTACGCGATCGCCTTCTGGGTATACCTGTCACCGACATCGATCGCGTGGTCGTGGGTGCCAGCGCCGAACGAATGCTCGCTGACGGGTACCGGCCGGTCGGCAGCGATTTCCCGGTGTTTCTGCATCCGCAGACCGGCGAAGAATATGCCCTGGCGCGTACCGAGCGCAAAAGCGGCCGCGGCTACGGTGGTTTCGTGTTCCATGCCAGCCCGGACGTCACCCTTGAAGAGGACCTGTCGCGGCGCGACCTGACCATCAATGCCATGGCCGAGGACGACGAAGGTCGGATCATCGACCCCTACGGTGGCCAGCAAGATCTGTATGACCGCCTGCTCAAGCACGTCTCCCCCGCCTTCATCGAAGATCCCCTGCGCGTATTGCGGGTTGCACGCTTCGCTGCCCGCTATGCCGGACTGGGTTTTCAAGTGGCCGAACCGACCTTGCAATTGATGCGTCAACTGAGTGAATCGGGCGAGTTGCAGGCCCTGACGGCCGAACGCAGTTGGAAGGAAATTTCCCGGGCGCTGTTGGAAGCGCATCCACAAGTGTTCATTCAGGTGCTGCGCGACTGCGGAGCGCTGGAACAATTGCTCCCCGAAGTGGACGCGTTGTTCGGCGTACCGCAGCCGCCTGCTCATCATCCGGAGATCGACACCGGGGTGCATACCTTGAGCGTGCTGGAACAGGCGGCGCGGCATGACCAGCCGCTGACCGTGCGCTGGGCGTGTCTGTTGCACGATCTGGGCAAGGGCACCACGCGACCCAGCGAGTGGCCGCGGCATATCGCTCACGAGCAGCGCGGCGTGAAGTTGATCAAGGCGGTCAACGAGCGCTTCAAGGTGCCCAAGGATTGCCAGGAGCTGGCGGTGCTGGTCGGTGAATACCATACCCATGGGCATCGAGCTCTGGAACTCAAACCGTCGACCTTGCTGGAGCTGTTGCAGAATTTCGACGTGTACCGCCGTCCCCAGCGCTTCGAGGAGTTTATCATGGCGTGCGAAATGGACGCGCGTGGACGGTTGGGGTTCGAGGGGCGAGAGTACCCTCAGGCAGATTATCTGCGCGGTGCGGCTGCGGCGGCGCGGGGGGTGGCGGTACAGCCGCTGGTTGCTCAAGGGTTCAAGGGGCAGGCGCTGGGTGAGGCGTTGAAACGGGCACGGTTGGAGGTGTTGAAGGGGTATAAGGCGGGCGTTTGAATGGGGATGGTTGAGGGTGGCTTTGCGGGCCTCTTCGCGGGCAGAGACCCGCTCCCACAGGGACGTGTGATCACCTGAAGCTCCCATGGGAAGTGTGACCACCTGGGGAGGCCGCTCCCATAGGGAAGTGAGATCACCTGTGAGAGCGGGTCTCTGCCCGCGAAGAAGGCGCGAGCGATCTAGAGCGTGGCGGGGGTCAACTGCTGTCCGCGCCATTCGAAGGGGACAGGCGCCAATACCTGGTCGATACTCGCCTCGCGCCACAACCGGCCAAGACTCACACCTGTACCCGGATGCACCAACTCTGGCGCAATCAGCGCCAATGGCCACAGGACGAACGCGTTTTTCAGAATTTCGGCACGCGGCAATATCAGCCCATCGAAGTTGCCGACCAAGTCGGCGTACAACAATACGTCGATATCCAGCGGCAGCCCCTTGCGGTCCGGGGCGTAGCGGCCATTGTCGGCCTCGATGAATTTCAGCCGGCGGTCCAGCTCCGCCAAAGGCAGATCGGTCAGCGCGGTGACCACCAGGTTGAAGAACGGGCCGCTCTTGATACCCACCGGCTGGCTTTCGAATACGGCCGAGCAGCGCAGGTCCACGAGGAAGGCGGCCAACGCGTCGAGCCCGGCGCACAGATGGCGCTGGCGATCAACGTTGCTGCCCAGGCCCAGATAGATTCGATTCAGCGACATCCGCGCTCGATCTCCACGCCCACACCCTGCGCCGCCGCGACGGCACCCGGCTTGGTGACTTTGAGCCGCAGCCAGGGAATGCCGAATTCGCTCATCAGCAATTGGGCAAGGCGCTCGGCGAAGGTCTCGACCAGCTCGAAGCGCGCCTGGGCGGCAAAGGCCTGGATGCGCTGCGAGACGGTCGCGTAGTCCAGCGCGAGCGTCAGGTCGTCGCCCGCGGCAGCCGGACGGTTGTCCCAGGCGAATACCAGGTCCAGACGCAGGCACTGACGAATGTCACGCTCCCAATCATAGGCGCCGATCACCGTGTCGACTTCCAGGCCTTCGATAAACACTCTGTCCAAGCACTTCACTCCGCAGCACGACAAGGGCGCCTGGCGCCGTTAGAATCAAGGGTTTCCCTACCCGGAAATAAAGCATGTTCTGGTTGCTGGCGCTTGGCGCCTACCTGCTCGGCTCGCTGTCCTTCGCTATCGTGCTCAGCCGCGCGACGGGCACTCCCGACCCGCGAATGAGCGGTTCGGGCAACGCCGGCGCGACCAACATGCTACGCCTGGCCGGTAAAAAGCTCGCCATCCTCACTCTGCTGGGCGACTTGTGCAAGGGTTTGCTGCCGGTACTGATTGCCGCGCAAGCCGGGATGACGCTCGCACAGCAAGCCTGGATCGGGCTCTGCGCGGTGATCGGCCACCTGTTTCCGCTGTATTTCCGCTTCAAGGGCGGCAAGGGCGTGGCCACCTCCGCCGGCCTGCTGCTGGGCCTGTACCCGCCTGCCGCGCTGCTGGCCATGGTTGCCTGGGCGCTGACCTTTCGGCTCACGCGCACCAGTTCACTCGCAGCCCTGATCGCCACGCCACTGACCTTGCCGCTGGTGGCCTGGCAATGGCCAGAGACACTGCTGCCCCTGAGCGTGCTGACGATCCTGATCATCTGGCGTCACCGCGGCAACCTGCGCGATCTGTTCGCCGGCCGCGAGCGGCACTTCTGAGCAGGCTGGCCGGCGCGTTCAGAGCGCTGGCAACTGCTCCATCGGCCAACGTGCCTGGACACTGATGGCCAGGGTTTCCTGCTGCCCGGCCAACAGACGCTGACACCCAGCATAGGCGATCATGGCACCGTTATCGGTGCAAAACTGCGGACGGGCGTAATAGACGTTGCCACCCAGCTCGCCCAGCATCTTTTCCAGGCCTTGGCGCAACGACTGGTTGGCACTCACCCCACCGGCGATCACCAAGCGCTTGAGGCCGGTCTGCTTCAAGGCCCGGCGGCATTTGTAGGTCAGCGTATCGACCACCGCCTGCTCAAACGCGAGGGAGATATCGCAGCGAGTCTGCTCGCCGTCGTCGCCAGCGCTGCGGCACTGCTGCCAGGTGTTGAGCGCGAAGGTCTTCAGACCGCTGAAACTGAAATCCAGACCAGGGCGGTCGCACATCGGCCGGGGAAAGGTAAAGCGCCCCGCTACGCCCTGTCTGGCCAGGCGGGCAATCTCCGGGCCACCCGGGTAGTTCAGGCCGATCAGCTTGGCAGTCTTGTCGAAGGCTTCCCCGGCCGCATCGTCCAGGGTCTCGCCGAGCAAGGCGTACTGGCCAATGCCGTCGACCTGGACCAATTGCGTATGGCCGCCGGATACCAGCAGGGCGACGAACGGAAACTGCGGCGGCTGCTCTTCCAGCATAGGTGCCAACAGATGGCCTTCCATGTGGTGAACGCCCAACGCCGGTATGTCCCAGGCGAATGCCAGCGCCTGGGCGCAGGAGGCGCCGACTAGCAGCGCGCCTACCAGGCCGGGGCCGGCGGTATAGGCGATGGCGTCGATCTCGGTCGCCGCGCAGTCGGCCTCGGCCAGAACCTGACGGATCAGCGGCAGCATGCGCTTGACGTGGTCGCGCGAGGCAAGCTCGGGCACCACCCCTCCATAGGCGCGGTGCAGGTCGATCTGGCTGAACAGCGCATCGGCCAGCAAGCCGCGTTCACTGTCGTATAATGCGACACCGGTTTCGTCGCAGGACGTTTCCAATCCCAGTACTAGCATGGCCAGGCCTTGTGGAGCTGTATTCGAAGGCGCGCATGATAGTCGTCGAACAGAGCACCGACCAGCGGTTTTCGATCAGAGGCTTTGCATTCCTGCTGGGTAAGGGTTAACATCCGCAACCCTTAAAAACCGACGTACTTATGCGCGCTTTTGCCATGAGATGTCGACCCCGGTAATGAATGAAGGTAGCTCTGGATGCCAGCCGTCAAAGTTAAAGAGAACGAACCCTTCGACGTAGCTCTGCGTCGTTTCAAGCGCTCCTGCGAAAAAGCCGGTGTACTGGCTGAAGTTCGTAGCCGCGAATTTTACGAGAAGCCGACTTCGGAGCGTAAGCGCAAGGCAGCAGCTGCTGTCAAACGTCACGCCAAGAAAGTCCAGCGCGAACAGCGCCGCGCCGTTCGTCTGTACTAATACACAGACGTTCGTCGCAAGCTTCTGCCTTGCCCGGCCCACAGCCGGGCTGCCGGCAGTTGCCGCAGTACCCCGCCTCAAACGTCAGAACTGGCTTCATTGCCAGATCGTGCACGTCATCCTGACGAGCCTTGCAAGGCTGCAGACGAGCACACTTATTCCGTTGGTAACGCCCTCCTTCGACTGCTGCCCAAGGCGCCGTTGAACGCAGAGACGTTTCCGACATAGAAATCAGCGCTGCAAAACCTGCCAGACCGATTTCCAATGGGTACACTTCCGCTCCTGGGCTGCTGATAAAGAGAACGCCATGGCCGGGCTGATTCCCCAAGGCTTCATCGACGACTTGCTCAACCGTACCGACATCGTCGATGTGGTGCAGTCACGTCTGCAAATGAAGAAAGCCGGCAAGAACTACACGGCCTGCTGCCCTTTCCACAAGGAAAAGACCCCCTCTTTCAGCGTCAGCCCCGACAAGCAGTTCTATTACTGTTTCGGCTGCGGCGCCGGTGGCAACGCCCTTGGCTTCATCATGGACCACGACAACCTGGACTTTCCCCAGGCCGTCGAGGAACTGGCCAAGGCCGCCGGCATGGAAGTGCCGCGCGAAGACAGCGGGCGCAACAGCAAGCCGCGCCAGCCCACCGACTCACCGCTGTACCCACTGCTCGAAGCCGCCGCAGAGTTCTATCGCCTGGCGCTCAGGGGGCACCCGCAACGCCGGGCGGCCGTCGACTACCTCAAGGGCCGCGGCCTATCCGGCGAGATCGCGCGCGATTTCGGCCTGGGTTTCGCACCGCCCGGCTGGGATAACCTGTTCAAGCACCTGAGCAGCGACAGCCTTCAGCAGAAAGCCATGATCGATGCGGGCCTGCTGGTGGAAAACGCCGACTCGGGCAAGCGCTACGACCGTTTCCGCGACCGCGTGATGTTTCCCATCCGCGATAGCCGCGGGCGGGTCATCGCCTTCGGTGGCCGGGTGCTGGGCGACGACAAGCCCAAGTACCTGAACTCCCCGGAAACTCCGGTGTTTCACAAGGGCCAGGAGCTGTACGGCCTGTACGAGGCGCGCAAGCACAACCGCAACCTTGACGAGATCATCGTCGTCGAGGGCTACATGGATGTCATTGCCCTGGCTCAGCAAGGCTTGCGCAACGCCGTCGCGACCTTGGGCACGGCCACCAGCGAGGAGCACCTCAAGCGTTTGTTTCGCGTGGTGCCCAGCGTGCTGTTCTGCTTCGACGGCGACCAGGCCGGCCGCAATGCCGCCTGGCGTGCACTGGAAGCTGCGCTGCCGAGCCTGCAGGATGGGCGCAAGGCGCGCTTTCTGTTTCTGCCCGAAGGCGAAGACCCGGACACCCTGGTGCGCGCCGAAGGCACCGACGCCTTCCGGGCTCGAATCAACCAACACGCGCAGCCGCTGGCGGACTATTTTTTCCAGCAGCTGACCGAAGAAGCCGATCCGCGCTCGCTGGAAGGCAAGGCGCACATGGCAACGCTGGCCGCGCCGCTGATCGACAAGGTACCGGGCGCCAACCTGCGCACCCTGATGCGCAATCGCCTGAGCCAGATCACCGGTTTGAGTGGCGAGGCCGTCAGCCAGCTGGTGCAAAGCGCACCCGCAGCGCCGACGCCCAGTCACGATCCGATGGCCGATTACGATTCGATGCCGGGTTATTCGCCGGACTTCAGTGACTTTCATGCGCCGCCGGCCTTCGAACCACAGCAACAATGGACATCGACCAAGACGTCCGGCAAGAAATGGGAAGGCAAGCCGTGGAAAGGCAAGGGCAAGCGTGATTTCGAACCGCGCCCGCAGCCACGCACGCCGGTGACGGTGGAGCCGCCCACGCTCAGTGCACTGCGCACTCTGCTGCACTATCCGCAACTGGCGGAGAAGGTGGAGGATGTCAGTCATTTTGCCGACGAGGAACAACTGCACGCACAACTACTGGTGGCACTGCTCGAAGCCCTGCAGAAGAATCCCAAGCTACGCTCTCTGCAGTTGATCGCGCGATGGCACGGCACCGAACAAGGCAAGTTACTGCGCGCATTGGCCGAGAAAGAATGGCTGATCGATGCCGATAACCTTGAACAACAGTTTTTCGACACTATAACTAGCTTGTCTGCTCGCCAACGCGAGCGTTGTCTCGAGCATTTGCTCAGGAAATCAAGACAGAGTGAACTGAGCGCAGAGGAAAAGAATCAACTGCGCGAGCTCCTCAGCCGCAATGTTCACGCACAAACCCCGACCTCAACTGGCGCGTGAGGTCCTAGCTCGGGTATAATCCTCGGCTTGTTTTTTGCCCGCCAAGACCTTCAGTGGATAGGGTGTTATGTCCGGAAAAGCGCAACAGCAATCTCGCATCAAAGAGTTGATCACCCGTGGTCGTGAGCAGGGCTACCTGACTTACGCGGAGGTCAACGATCACCTGCCCGAGGATATTTCAGATCCGGAGCAGGTGGAAGACATCATCCGCATGATCAACGACATGGGGATCAACGTATTCGAGAGTGCTCCGGATGCGGATGCCCTTTTGTTGGCCGAAGCCGATACCGACGAAGCGGCGGCCGAAGAAGCCGCTGCGGCGTTGGCAGCGGTCGAGACCGACATCGGTCGCACGACCGACCCGGTGCGCATGTACATGCGCGAAATGGGTACGGTCGAGCTGCTCACGCGTGAAGGCGAAATCGAAATCGCCAAACGTATCGAAGAGGGCATCCGTGAGGTGATGGGCGCGATCGCGCACTTCCCCGGCACGGTCGAGCATATCCTCAGCGAATACGACCGCGTGACCACCGAGGGTGGTCGCCTGTCCGACGTGCTCAGCGGCTACATCGATCCGGACGACGGCATCGCGCCGCCGGCCGAGGTGCCGCCGCCGGTCGAGAAACCGGCCGACAAGGCCGACGCCAAGGATGACGACGAAGAAGAAAGCGACAGCGACGACGAGGAAGAGACCGAGAGCGGTCCCGATCCGGTCGTGGCCCAGCAGCGCTTCGGCGCCGTGTCCGATCAACTCGCCGTTACCCTGAAAGCGCTGAAGAAGCATGGCCGTCACAGCAAGCAAGGCATCGCCGAGATGCTCGCGCTGGCCGAGCTGTTCATGCCGATCAAGCTGGTGCCCAAGCAGTTCGAAGGCCTGGTGGAGCGTGTTCGTGGTGCCCTGGATCGCCTGCGTCAGCAGGAACGCGCCATTATGCAGTTGTGCGTTCGTGATGCTCGCATGCCGCGCGCCGACTTCCTGCGCCAGTTCCCAGGCAACGAAGTCGACCAGACCTGGAGCGATGCTCTGGCCAACGGCAAGGCGAAGTACGCCGAAGCCATCGGTCGCTTGCAGGCCGACATTCAGCGCTGCCAGCAGAAGCTGAGCGCGCTGGAAGCGGAAACCGGTCTGACCATCGCCGAGATCAAGGACATCAACCGTCGCATGTCGATCGGTGAAGCCAAGGCTCGCCGGGCGAAGAAGGAGATGGTCGAAGCCAACCTGCGTCTGGTGATCTCGATCGCCAAGAAGTACACCAACCGTGGCCTGCAATTCCTCGATCTGATCCAGGAAGGCAACATCGGCTTGATGAAGGCGGTGGACAAGTTTGAATACCGTCGCGGGTACAAGTTCTCGACGTACGCCACCTGGTGGATTCGTCAGGCCATCACCCGCTCGATCGCCGACCAGGCGCGCACCATCCGTATTCCGGTGCATATGATCGAGACCATCAACAAGCTGAACCGCATTTCGCGGCAGATGCTGCAGGAGATGGGTCGCGAGCCTACGCCGGAAGAGCTGGGCGAGCGCATGGAGATGCCCGAGGACAAGATCCGCAAGGTCTTGAAGATCGCCAAGGAGCCTATCTCCATGGAGACGCCGATCGGTGACGACGAAGACTCCCATCTGGGTGACTTCATCGAAGACTCGACCATGCAGTCGCCGATCGACGTGGCCACCGTGGAAAGCCTCAAGGAAGCCACGCGCGAAGTGCTGGGTGGCCTGACGGCACGGGAAGCCAAGGTGCTGCGCATGCGCTTCGGCATCGACATGAATACCGACCACACCCTCGAGGAAGTCGGCAAGCAGTTCGATGTCACCCGTGAGCGTATTCGTCAGATCGAAGCCAAGGCGCTGCGCAAGCTGCGTCATCCGACGAGAAGCGAGCACCTGCGCTCCTTCCTCGACGAATAAGCCTCAGCGACGAGCACCACCAGAACCCCCGGCCTTGCCGGGGGTTTTGCGTGATGGACCCATGACCCCAAAGTTTGTTCGCCCCCCTCTTCCCGCTGGCTGCCGCGCCCGACTACACTGGCCCTTCCTGCGATGGTCCAACGAGGCTGCCATGCATCGACTGCCGGCACTTGTGCTGCTGACTTCGCTCGCCGGGGCAGCCATCGCCGACACTGTTTCTCCCGCTGGTTACCCGCTTGGGCTAGTTGAACATCCGCCTCTGCTCGCGAGTGTGGCCGAGGCGCGCCCCCTGCTTGCCGCGGCGCCAGACGCCAGTGTGCCAACGACGCAGCTAGCCTCGTCGGCCAATGCTGCGCCCGCCCGTGACTGGTACTCCGCCCTGATCTACGGCCTGCCCGGCCTGGTCATGCTGGTCATTGCCCTGGGCGTGGTGATCCGCATCAACCGGCGTCTGACGTCGGAAATCAGCCAACGCATCGCTCTGGAACGTGAGCTGCGCAGCAGCGAATACCATTACCGCGGTCTGATCGAGAGCCTTTCGGCCATCGCCTGGGAAGCCGACACGACCGACTACACCTACAGCTACGTCTCACCCCATGCCGAGGCGTTGCTGGGTTACCCGTTGCAGAGCTGGCTGGAGCCCGGCTTCTGGCTGCGCATCCTGCACCCGGAGGACGCGAGCTGGGCGCGCGAATACTGCGCCGAGCAAACCGCTGCAGGTGTGGGGCACTCCCTCGAATACCGTGTGATTACTGCGGACGGTCGCAGCCTGTGGGTGCGCGATATCGTCAGCCTGATCAAACATGACCAGCGACCGGTGATGCGCGGCCTGATGATCGACATCAGTGAAACCAAGAAGATCGAAGAAGCCCAGCGCCTGTCCGAGCAGAAGTTCGCCTCGGTGTTTCGACAGTGTCCCGACATTCTGGTCATCGCGCGGCTCAGCGACGGCTGCCTGCTTGAGGTCAACGAAGCCTTCGAGGAACAGATCGGCCTCAAGGCGGCACAGGTGGTCGGACGGCGCGCAGCGGAGCTCGACATCTGGGGCGTGGACGGCGTCGCGCCGCGACTGCTCAAGCGCCTTCAGGGCGGCAGCATCCGCAACCTGGAGATGACCTTTCGCCGCGACAACGGCCAGCGCTTCACCGGCCTGCTCTCGGCCGAACCGCTCCAGCTGGAAACCACGGCGGCAATGGTCGTGGTGGTGCGCGACATCAGCGAACTCAAGCAGACCCAGCAGCGCCTGCAGATTTCCGAAGAGAAATTCGCCAAGGCGTTCCACGCCTCGCCCGATGGCATGCTGCTGACCCGTCAGAGCGATGGGCTGCTGATCGAGGTCAACGAAGGCTTCAGCATCATGACCGGGCACAAGAGCAAGACGTCCCTGGATCGCTCGACCCTCGAACTGGGCATCTGGGCCGATCCCAACGAGCGCAAGCGGCTGCTGGACAAGCTGCAGCGGCAAGGCTTCGTTCGTGACTTCGTCTGCCGCATCCGGCGTATCGATGGCCAGGTGCGCCTGTGTGAGGTGTCGGTGCGGCCGCTGCCGATCGGTGGGGACGCCTGCATGCTGACCATTGCCCGGGACATCACCGAGCGCCAGCAGATGCAGCACAAGCTGACCCTGGCCGCGACGGTGTTCGAGAGCACGGCCGAGGGCGTGCTGATCACCGACACCCAGCAACGCATCAGCATGGTCAACCGTGCCTTCACCGAGATCACCGGTTTTTCCGAACAGGAAGTGCTGGGCGAAACCCCTCGCCTGCTCGCCTCGGGCCAGCACGACAGTGCGTTCTACATTGCCATGTGGCATCGCCTGGCCGCCGAGGGGCATTGGCAGGGCGAGATCTGCAACCGGCGCAAGAACGGCGAGCTGTACCCCAGTTGGCTGACCATCAGTTCGGTACGCAACAGCGAAGAGGCCATCACCCATTTCGTCGCCGTGTTCGCCGACATCTC
>NZ_DJUS01000137.1:795-2579 GCF_002438365.1 Pseudomonas sp. UBA6276 | reverse complement strand
AGGACGTGCGCTACTACCTCAATGGCATGCTGCTGGAAGTATCGGCCGGCATCATCCGAGCAGTCGCCACCGACGGCCATCGTCTGGCCATGTGCTCGATGCAGGCCGATATCGGTCAAGCCGACCGCCATCAGGTCATCGTGCCGCGCAAGGGCATTCTGGAACTGGCCCGTCTGCTGACCGAGCCCGACGGCAATGTCAGCATCGTGCTGGGCCAGCATCATATCCGCGCAACCACGGGTGAGTTCACCTTCACATCCAAGCTGGTCGACGGCAAATTCCCTGACTATGAGCGTGTGCTGCCCAAAGGTGGCGACAAGCTGGTGCTGGGTGACCGTCAGGCACTACGTGAGGCCTTCAGCCGCACCGCGATCCTGTCCAATGAAAAGTATCGCGGCATCCGCCTGCAACTGGCAGCCGGTCAGCTCAAGATCCAGGCCAACAACCCTGAACAGGAAGAAGCGGAAGAAGAAGTGGCCGTGGACTATAACGGCGGTGCGTTGGAAATCGGCTTCAACGTCAGTTATCTGCTCGACGTGCTGGGAGTGATGACGACCGAGCAGGTTCGCCTGATCCTGTCTGACTCCAACAGCAGCGCGTTGGTCCAGGAATCCGACAATGACGACTCGGCATACGTCGTCATGCCGATGCGCCTCTGACAGCCACCTGAATGTCCCTGACCCGCGTTACAGTCACCGCGGTGCGCAACCTGCACCCGGTGACCTTCTCCCCCTCCCCGCGTATCAACATTCTCTACGGCGCCAACGGCAGTGGTAAAACCAGTGTGCTGGAAGCCATTCACCTCTTGGGCCTCGCGCGATCGTTTCGCAGCACGCGTCTGGTGCCAATCATTCAGCACGAGCAAGCCACTGCGACGGTATTTGGCCAGGTTGAGTTGGCCGAAGGCGGTCATAGCAACCTGGGTATTTCACGGGAAAGACAGGGCGATTTCACTATTCGTATCAACGGCCAGAACGCTCGAAGCGCGGCTCAGCTTGCCCAGATATTGCCCTTGCAGCTGATCAACCCCGATAGCTTTCGACTGCTGGAGGGGGCTCCAAAGATCCGCCGACAGTTCCTAGACTGGGGAGTGTTCCACGTGGAACCTCGATTCATGTCGACCTGGCAGCGGTTGCAGAAGGCCCTGAAGCAACGGAACTCATGGCTTCGGCATGGTACACTTGACGTTGCTTCGCAAGCGGCATGGGACCGTGAGCTCTGCCTTGCCAGCGCTGAAATCGACGACTATCGGCGCGCTTATATCAAAGCGCTCAAGCCAGTGTTCGAACAGACACTCGCCGAGTTGTTGAAGCTGGAAGGTCTCACACTGAGCTATTACCGAGGCTGGGACAAGGATCGCGAACTCGCAGACGTCCTGGCAGGGTCCTTGTTGAGAGATCAGCAGATGGGGCATACCCAGGCTGGACCTCAGCGCGCTGACCTTCGATTGCGAATGGGCGCCCACAACGCGGCCGACATATTGTCGCGCGGTCAGCAGAAGCTCGTGGTGTGTGCACTTCGCATCGCCCAAGGCCATTTGGTCGGCCAGGCCCGCCGCGGTCAATGCATCTATCTGGTAGACGACTTGCCGTCCGAGCTGGATGAACAGCACCGTCGCGCATTGTGCCGCTTGCTTGAAGACTTACGCTGCCAGGTGTTTATCACCTGCGTAGACCACGAATTATTGAGGGAAGGCTGGCAGACGGAAACGCCAGTTGCTTTGTTCCACGTGGAACAAGGCAGTATTACCCAGACCCACGATCATCGGGAGTGAAGGCATGAGC
>NZ_DJUS01000137.1:515-731 GCF_002438365.1 Pseudomonas sp. UBA6276 | reverse complement strand
TGTACATCGGCGACACCGATGATGGTAGCGGCTTACACCACATGGTCTTCGAGGTGGTGGACAACTCCATCGACGAAGCCCTGGCTGGTCACTGTGACGAAATTACCGTCACCATTCATCCTGACGAATCCATTTCCGTGACCGACAACGGCCGCGGTATTCCCGTGGACGTGCATAAGGAAGAAGGCGTATCTGCAGCCGAGGTCATCATGACCG
>NZ_DJUS01000137.1:0-485 GCF_002438365.1 Pseudomonas sp. UBA6276 | reverse complement strand
GGCGGTAAGTTCGATGACAACTCCTACAAGGTGTCGGGTGGTTTGCACGGCGTGGGTGTGTCCGTGGTGAACGCTCTGTCCGAAGGTCTGCAACTGACCGTGCGCCGCGCTGGCAAGTTGTGGGAGCAGTTCTACGTGCACGGCGTGCCGCAGGAACCGATGAAGATCGTCGGCGACAGCGAGACCACCGGCACCAAGATTCACTTCAAGCCGTCGGCTGAAACCTTCAAGAATATTCACTTCAGCTGGGACATTCTGGCGAAGCGGATCCGTGAGCTGTCGTTCCTCAACTCCGGTGTTGGCATTCTGCTGAAGGACGAGCGCAGCGGCAAAGAAGAGCTGTTCAAATACGAAGGCGGTTTGCGCGCGTTTGTCGAGTACCTCAATACCAACAAGACAGCTGTGAATCAGGTCTTCCATTTCAACGTGCAGCGCGATGATGGCGTGGGCGTGGAAGTTGCCCTGCAGTGGAACGACAGCTTCAA